>JBGSIY010000153.1:0-1731 GCA_041742275.1 Pirellulaceae bacterium
GGAGGGGTATTGGCCCGAGAATCAAGGGTTTGAGTTGAACTACGGCGGCATTGAACGGGGTGGGCCATACGGGGGCGATAAATATTTTTCGCCCTACGGTAACCCCCGTTTGACGGATGGTCCCGCGGGCGAGCACTTGCCCGATCGCCTGGCGACTGAAACGGCCAACTTTATTCGAGCCAATCGAGAGGAACCCTTTTTTGCATACGTATGCTTCTACTCCGTTCACACTCCATTGATATCACGCGAAGATCTAAAAGCAAAATACGAAATGAAACGCCAGACATTGCAGGTCGAGGCCGACGAGTGGGGAACCGAAGGGGAACGCAAGGTACGACTGGTTCAAAATCATGCCGTCTACGCGGGGATGGTCGAAGCGATGGACCAGGCCGTCGGCAAGATTGTCGAAACAATCCAGCAGCAGGGACTCGCCGAACGGACGGTCATCATCGTCACCTCGGACAATGGCGGGCTGTCGACGTCGGAAGGTCACCCGACAAGCAACCTGCCCCTACGAGGTGGCAAGGGCTGGATGTATGAAGGTGGTCTGCGTGTGCCCACCATGATCTATGCCCCGGGAACCAAACCGTCGCCCACCACCGCCGCAACAAATGCTGCAGCGACGACCGCATCCTCGTCGACCACTGCCTACATCAACAGCAACGATTTCTATCCGACGATTCTCGAATTGTGCCGTGTTCCGGATTCTCAAGACGCACATGACGGCAAAAGTTTTGTGCCCCTACTGCGAGGGCAAGATTGGGAGCGGGGGCCCATTTATTGGCACTACCCCCACTACGGGAATCAAGGTGGCGCTCCCTCAGCCGCCATACGCGATGGCCAATGGAAATTGATCGAATGGTTTGAAACGGGCAAACTCGAACTGTTCAATCTCGATAGTGATATCGCCGAACAACATGATCTGGCTGACGCCGAGCCAGAACGCGTCCTCGCCTTGCATCAGCAGTTAAAGGCTTGGCGCAATGAAGTCGGAGCAAAACTACCTGTCCCCAACCCGGCTTGGGTGGAACCCTCGCAGAATTAACCTTAACCCATTGGAAATGGTGCCCTGGAAAGAGGCAGGCAAAGCAAATGAATCAACCTTTAAAAAAATATTCCGATGTGGAATGGACCGACGAGATTGATGCTCTGATTGGGACTGTTCCGGATGCTGTGGTTTCGGAGCGGTTTGGAATCGCCACCCGATCGGTTCGAACCCGCCGCATCCGCTTGAAAAAAGGTTCGGCGGTTTTACATTCTACTAAAGCTCCAAAATGGTCGAAGAAAATCGACAAGCTGATCGGGACGATGCACGATTCGGAATTGGCGAAGAAGCTGGGCACCACCAAATATCATGTGCGAACGCGACGCCTGGAGTTGGGAATCCCAGCGTATGTGCCGGCGCCCGTTCCAGAGAGTCAATTGCCCAAAAAATTTAAGTTGGTAATCACGGAGGCTCAAAAACGCAAACTCGGTCAGGTCTCAGATGCGGTCCTCGCCGAACGCTGGGGCTTTTCCGCTGGTGCCGTGACTCGTTTGCGGAATAGTCTGGGGATCGAACCTGTTATGCAAGGTAAACCAATCGAATGGACTTCCGGCATGTTGAATTTGCTGGGTGAAGTCTCCGACAATGCGGTGGCTCGCGAATACGAAGTTTCACCAGCGAGCGTCAAAATCAAGCGGATCGAAATGGGCATTCGACCGTTTGGCAAGAAAGAAATGGATGCTGAA
>JBGSIY010000154.1:0-2700 GCA_041742275.1 Pirellulaceae bacterium
TTGAGACTTGTATCGCAAACTTCAAAGACCACGTTTTTTCCCGGAAAGGCTTGCGTTTGCAGCAACTCTTCCATGGCCTCAAACGAACCGTCCAGTTCCGTCGTTTCCCAGGCCATCGGCAGCGAACTCATACGCACCAAATAATCTTGATCGCGTCGATCCAACTGGAAGGAAATCGTTTTTTCCACTTCTGCAAATTCCACATCGAGAAAGCTAACCAGCGATTTTGCATCGGATTCTTCCACATTCGCCGTGTAAAATACTTCACCACTCACAAACGGTAATCGTGTACCGTAGCCGCCTCCTCCGATCAGACCCATTTTTGCTAGACCTGTGAAAATAGCGACCAGAGAACAAAAGATGATGGCAAGCGATTTAATGGTTTTCATAGTTAGACATCCCCAGAAATTAATAGTTTAAATGTTTTTTTTGCGACGGGAATTGCCCGGCATTAACCGAAACCGAATTCCCCTCCGTCCTACGTGTGGACGTCTAGCCATACACCCTGAAGACACTCCTGTGACAGGAAAACAGTCAAACAATTCAAAATTTTTTGTGATTGTCCAAAGACTTGTCATTATTCATGCCTGGAGTAGCCTTCTGATCCTAAACGCGGGCTGTTGCCCTCCGCGGGGTTTTGGAACCGCCACTCATGCCAAGCGGCCGATTCACGATCTTACTTTAAAAAGACGCTTCCCGGCTGGCAACTACCAAAAAAAATAGACCGCGTTGACATCAACGCGGTCTATTTAGAAATAATCTAGGGGTCAGTCAATTTAACCGATAAACCGGCTAAAACGACCTTAGAAACCCTCTGACTTCAGAACACCTTAGTGCCAAGGTCCTCGGACGGGGTAGATACCAAATTGATTGGTGCTGCTAGGCCAGTACGGGGTTGGATAAAACGCTCCGCCACCTGCTCCACCGATCATACCCGCATCACCATAACCAAATTGATGATTGATGGGCATACTGCGGGTTTGACCCACGCCCCAATTGTATTCCGACTGAAAGGCTGCCGTGGGTGGCACGACCAAAGCGGTCGGCGCGGCATAACGCCAATAGGAATAATTGCCATGCCACGGGTTCGCTTGGCCTTGCAATTTGTTCCATTCGTCGGTGCGTTGTGCGTCGATCCCGGCGCGACTATACGCGTAGACAGGATGAGGACTGTAATGGTCTCTCACCGCATAACGCAAAGTTTGGCTCGGATGTGGGTACCCAGTGCGCGTTGGAGGGCAAACAGGCATGGTCATGTCATGACTGACACCACCCCCTAGTTGATTCCCGCCGCTATAGGCAACACCGCCACTCGAACCGCAGGAAGCACATTGGCCGAAAGCGCTGGATGCCATTAGCACCACTGCGGCAATCGCCAGGAAACTTGTCTGTGATTTCATGGTTTCTTCTACCTGTAAAAAATCCGTTTTTGATGAATTCTATGCACTGCCAGTTCACGATGTGCCCAGCCAGCGACTCAACTGATCGAAGGATAAATGCTGGATGAAAATCCGCACCCTGCCTTCAAAAATTTTTAATCCGCAGCAGCTTCCCTGCCCTACCACGTCAAGGCTCAATCGCGCGATTAATATCCTGTGGGGCAACCGTTACCCGTTGGGCAACCGCTGGCTTGACCCACACCGACACCAGATCGTTGCAGCACCCCAGAACCGCCCCCGTTTCCTCCCAGGCCATATCGATTCCGCGCCAAACCATAATGAAATTTAGCCAAGGGATACGTAGTGAACGGCAGTGGCCCCATATGATTGGTTCCACCCGATTGCCAACGGACCTTGGTCACGTTCAACGACCCGCCACCGGAACTGCCACACAATCCATTCTGACACGAGTCACTATAGAAAGCCTCGGGACCGGCTTGATAGTTGTAGTAATTGCGCGAGTGTTGATACATCATTTCATGTGGCATCAACGCCTGGTATGTGTAATAGGCCCCGCCAACATACCCGGGGACATAGTGAGGTGCGGGGTACAAGGCCGCAGTGGTCTGGCTCGCTCCTGGAGGTGTGTAGTACTGTTGAAACAGGTTATTCGTCAACCCACCATTCGACCCGGGTGCATATTGGGCGATGGCCTCGGTACTGACGATCGAACCTGTCACCAGCATCGCGGCAGCGATTAAAATACGGATTCTCATCGATCTGGCTCCCTGAAATTCAAAAACGCCCGGGCCATCCATGACCAGCGAGGCGAGAAAAAAATTGTTTCCGTCGTTTCTTTCGGCAATTCCTCAAAATCGATATCAAAGAATCTCAAGGATCGCCCCGTCAAATCCGAACAGCCCGCCGCAGAACCCGAACAACCGGCTACAACCAAAATCCCTTAGCCGATATAATCTGCCTATTCGCTCCCGCTTGCCGAATTTTTTGTTTGTGTTCGTGGAGCCGTTTGCCGATTTTGTTTACTTGACGTGCGTGTCCCGTAGATCAGTGCGGTCAGCTTCCCAGACCCATTTTGGAGCTGATCCCAGTTAGACGATTTCACGGAATCTACATGCACTATTGCCGGTTTCACCTAGACAAACAGGGCATTGCAATTTGCGGCAGGGAACCTGTCACGAAACCCATCGACATGTCCGACAAAACGTATATGAAATCCATTCGCAACCATTGATTTCGCACCTTCAGTTGACCCCAGAGGAATTTAGGATTGGCCAAGAAAAAGAAACCTGTCTCGCGCAAC
>JBGSIY010000155.1:0-4809 GCA_041742275.1 Pirellulaceae bacterium
ATTTTACTGTCTCAAACGATTGCCGCTGATTCTAGAGATGCCCCATTAGTTTGTTACCGGTACAAACTCGACTTCATATAGCGCCGGGCACAACTTCCCCGTGACAATCATCCGCCCCCCTTTGCCCCGTGTCCGGTCGAAGGCCAACCCGTTCATCAGGCCATCTGCAGGGCGATCCTTTTTGGGCCACAGTCCTTTGAGGTCGATGATCGCCGTGACTTCTCCAGTTTTGGGGTTGATTTCGTACACTTCGTCGGACTGCCAAATGTTGGCGTAAATTTTTTCTTGAGCAAATTCCAATTCATTCAGCAACGAAATACTTCGGCGTCCGTCGCGAACATAAAGATCTTTTTCTGCCACGGGTTCCAAGGTTTCTGGGTCGAGAAACCGCAGACGACTGGTGCCATCGCTCAAGATCAAATACTTGCCATCAGTGGTTAGTCCCCACATGGGATTGATGTCCACCGATTTGGTCTCAAGCAAATTCAATTCCAAATCATAAATTAGAATTTTGCCTTCTTTCCAAGTGAGCTGATAAAGCCGATCATTCAAGCGGGCGAGGCCCTCTCCGAACAATTCGGCAGGCAAGGCTTTTTCATTGACAATTTTTCCGGTGGTCAATTCGACCTTGCGAATTTTCGAAAAACCATATCGCCCCGTGCTCTCGAACAGGTGCTGACCATCGGGGTCCAAAATCAGTCCTTGGGTAAACGCATCTGCGTCGTGGGGGAAAGTATTGATGATTTTGCAATTATAACGGGGCGCTTTGCTGAAGTTCTTCATGTAAATGGCCAGGTAACTTCCGCCGAACACAATCACAACAAAAATCACCCGCAAAAAATTTCGATAACTCATCAAACTGGAACTTGGGGGCCTCGAACTTGGGGGCCTTGCGGCGACTTCGGTGCGGACAGGTTCTCCCGTCTCGAAAGGAGTCTTGCGTCGCTTACTTTTATTGGGTTTCGCCATGGTTTTTAGCTGACTCAAAATTTTCAGTTAGAAAAAGGGGTAACCATCAGGGACGGAGCAAGTCAGCTTTTGGGGCGCAATCTTGCCTTCGAGCCTGCCGAACCGGGTTCCTGGAATTGTAACGAATCGGGGCAAGGACTCACAGGTTGGGTTGAGCGAACGATTCCCCCGGTTCTGGCTATGGCCTATTTGAGATCTCCCCGACCGGGATTGAGTGTTCCCAGTGTTTTAGGGAACCGTGAGAATGATGGTTGTATCTACGATGTCGTGAGTTACCGTTGCCCCACCACCCTGTCAAACTCCCCCGACCGCCTGCACCCCGAAATGCATGGAGACCTAATTATCCAAACGCCAGAACCGCCAAAGCGGAGTGCTGAAAACCACGACCGATCCTGAATAAGACCACCGCTGTCGTGCTGATTTGCGTTATAATTTTACCCAAGCCGTTTTGCACGAAGAACCCTAGTCATTAGCAGAAAGAAAACGATGTTGCGAAATTTATTTAAGGCAATTTGTCTGTCCTTATTGTGTTTCAGTGTCTCTCTCGCGTTTTGCTTGATCCTACTATTTTTGGGTATCTTTTCAGCCAACAGCGCGTTTGGGCAATCGATTCCAGGGACGACAACCCTCAGGTTAGAACAACTTCCCGGCTACGATCGATACAGTGATGTTATGAAAAATCGTGGCGCGATTCGCAACATCGGCCGCGTCAAATTCCTAAGTTATTCCGAGGACGGGAATTATTTGAATTTCGAAATCGATAACCAAACAAAATCACTTAACCTAAACACCTTGGAAATCGTCGCGAAAGAAAAATCTCCTTCAACGGAAACTTCACCTAGGCCCAGGGGCCGACGTCCCTCGACAGTTCCTCGCGCCCAACAGCGAGCGGTCGAACCCTCTCCCGATGGAAAATGGAATGCCGTCTACCGGGATAACAATGTCTTCATCGAATCGACAACCGAAGGGGTCAATGAGTCCATACAAGTCACCAGCAACGGCACCGATCGTTTGCGCTACGGCACGGGTTGCTGGGTCTACGGTGAAGAACTCAGCCAAAAAGAAGCCATGTGGTGGTCACCTGATGGCAAGCTGCTCGTTTTTTACGAAGTGGATGAACAGGGGCTCAAAGATTACTACCTAACCACTCAGAACTCTCAAACTTACACCAACCTCCTTGTCACACGATACCCCAAGGCCGGCGAGGAGAACCCTCAGGTCAATCTGATGGTCTACTCACGCGAAACGGGCGAGACCAAGCGTCTGTCCATCGACGGTGAGCCGCGCCAGTACCTCTTTAATATTCGCTTCACGCCCGCTGGTGACGAACTACTAGTCAATCGCACCAATCGCGATCAAAACGTGTTGGATGTCTTAGCAATCAACCCACAATCCGGCGCCACTCGTGTCGTCGTCTCGGAAAACCAAGCGACTTGGCAAGAAAACTCACCCAACTTCCAGTTCTTGTCCGATGGACAGCGGTTCATTTGGGAGACGGAAGCGAATGGATGGAAAAACTATCAACTCCGTCATCTCGACGGTCGGCTCATCAACGCCCTCACCAACCATTCAAAATATCCCTGTGAAAAAATTGTCCTGATCGACGAAAAACAAGGTTACTTCTATTACACAGCCTACAGCGACTCTCTACCTTACAATGAACAACTGCATCGTGTGAATTTAGACGGCACCCAAGACGTTCGATTGACCTCGTCTCCACTGCATCATTCTTCATTTGACATTGATCCCCAGCACCGTTTTATCTTGGCGGTCCGGGAGCAAGTCGATATTCCACCCGTCTCGGTTGTGTACGACTCGCAGGGCAAAGAAGTCGCCGTATTAGCCGACGGTTCGCAATCCCCAAACCTTCCAGCGACCAAGACTCCGGAACTGATTTCATTTCCATCCACCGATGGCACCACCCAGCTTTTTGGGACATTGCATTTCCCGACTGATTTTGATCCAAATAAAACTTACCCCTTGCTGGTCGACGTTTATGGTGGCCCCCAATCACGTGGCTTCAGCAATGCCTATCAGCCGACACAACAGTTGTGCGAATTGGGCTTTGTGGTTGCAAAAATTGCCAACCGCGGCACCGCAGGCAGGGGCAAAGCGTTCGAAAGTGCCATTTATCAAACCTTAGGAAAACTCGACCTTGACGATCAGGTCGCCGGTGTGAACTTCATCACCCAACGAAACTATATCGACAAAAATCGCGTTGGCATCTACGGCCATTCTTACGGAGGCTACATGTCGGCCTTGGCCATTTTACGCTACCCCGAGGTGTTTCAAGTGGCGGTGGCTGGTGCTCCCGTCACCGATTGGCGGCAATACGATTCGATCTACACCGAACGCTATATGCGAACGCCTCAATTAAACACTGAGGGTTACGACCAGGGGTCTTGTATGAAATACGCAGAAGACCTCCAAGGCAAACTGTTGATCGTTCACGGATTGATTGACGATAATGTTCATCCCGCCAATTCTTGGGAGTTGATCGAAGCGCTACAAAAGGCCGATAAACGATTCGACTTGATGATTTACCCTGGTTTTAAACACGGGATCGCCAGCACATATACATCCGTTCGCATCGAGTACTTATATCACAACCTGATTGGAAACGTCGCAACCAACAAAGACTGAAACGTCTGCGTGCCAATGCTCGATTAGTAAAACAAATAAAAAAACCGCAGCGTTCAACTGCGGTTTTTTTCATTTCACTTGTGTCAAACTTTTGGCAGCACTCAAGACAATGGCTTCGTATCCGAATCTTCGTTCATCGAGTCCCAAAAGAGAATCGAAAACAGGACCAGCACGACGCCGGCGAGGATGGCAGGGAAGGTCCAAAAGACGCGCCACTGTTCCATCGTTTCCGCGAGATAGGTCGTGTCCAAACCCTCGGGATAAACCCGTGTCAACATCTGGCCAAACGTCTCAAAGAAACCCAACTGCGGTTGTGATTCCCCTGCCGCTCCCAATGCCTCCGCAAACGCTTTTGACTCATCCGTGGAAACACCGTTGCCCATTAATTTGAAGCCCAAGTACATCCCCAGGCCTTGAGTCAAAAAAATCAGCAACGACTGAGCCTGACCCCGCGATTCTTTCGGAGCCTTATGGTCGGTGTACATGAATCCCGTGACGAAGAAAAAGTCGTAACAGATCCCATGCAAGACAATTCCCAACAGCAGCATCCAACTGACCTGATCCGGTGCGCCAAACGAAAAGAGCATAAACCGAACGATCCAGGCCACCATGCCCACCAACAACATGATCTTGACCCCCAAATGCCGGAAGAAAAAGGGAATCAATAACATGAAAATGATTTCGGACATCTGCCCGATCGTCAACGTCGCCCCCGTCGCACGAAATCCTGTTTGGGCTAAAAACTGCGAACCGCTGCCGTGGTAATAAGCCAATGGTACACAGATCAATGTGGAACAGATGGCAAAAATCAAAAAGTTCCAGTTCTTCAATAGCTTCAAGGCATCGACCATCAGCAGAGCGCGAGCATCAACCGGTTGCCCCCGCATGGGAGGCGGTGTGTGCGGCAGCAGAAAACTATAAACACCCAGCACCACAGAACTGATAGCCGCCAAACGAAAAATTGTAAACTCTCCATCCCAACCCATCCCCCCCACCAACAGCCCGGCGGCAATCCAACCGATCGTTCCCCAAACGCGGATCATCGGGAATTTATTGCGGTTGGGGATGTGGGTGAAGGCGATCGTGTTGGCCAAACCCAATGTCGGCATGTAACAACACATATAGGCCAGCACCATCCAGACAAACAAGCCACCGTTTTCGGCTCCCCCTTCAGCAATCTGCGGGATAAAGTACATG
>JBGSIY010000156.1:0-3441 GCA_041742275.1 Pirellulaceae bacterium
TGTTGGAACGACTCCAGCAGGCCTATCCCGAGGCCGCGACGAACTCGCAGGATGGCCTACGTTTAGACTGGCCAGACCGATGGATTTTAGTTCGCCCTAGTAATACAGAGCCCATTGTGAGAGCCATTGCGGAAGCCAAGACGCAGGAAGCGGCTCGAAGCCTCTGCGAAACGACGGCGAAATTGGCCGCCACTTTATAAAACGCTGGTAAACTGCTAACTTTTGGCCAGCGAATACCGGTTGTGGTGAAAAATGATTGTGTCATTATAGAAATGGAATGGGACGGTGTCGGGTTCCTTTCGTGTCGACGGCAGAATACTATTTTTCCGAACACACTTCCGCGAGCGATCCTGAGCCAACTCTCTTTTGGTCATTTCAGAACGACCGTTTACGCCTTTAATTAAAAATTTTCCGGATCCCTTAGTGAATCTTTTCCAGCCCATCGTCACCCCCTTGGACTCTGGTTTAACACCCAGGCTGGCCTTGAGACAACTTTCGGGCCTGCCTCATTGTTTGCTATTAGAAAGTTCGCTGCGACGCCCGGAACTGGGACGGTATTCGTTCTTAACTGCAGATCCCGTGATGATCGTTGATCTACCAAGAGATACGATCGATCCCTTAAACAGGGTTCAGCAAATTTTAAGTGATTGGGGGACACCACGAATTGAGGGGCTGCCACCGTTTCAGGGTGGCTGGGCTGGGCTACTGAGTTATGAATTGGGACACAGCTTCGAAAAGTTGCCCGATTTGCCCGCAGGGCCAATCCAGTTACCAGCATTGTACCTGGGCTTGTACGATTTTGTTATTGCCTGGGACCATGTTCTCGATTCGGTGTGGCTCATCTCACAGGGTCTTTCGGCGACGGAACCTGAGAGAAGAATGGAGCGAGCTGAAATGCGAACCCAAGTGATTCTGCAATGTCTCCCATCGTGCGGGGAGAAACACTCGCTCAGACCACCCATAACCGAAAACGAAACCATTCCGTTGTCGTTGCCTAACCGAAAATCGCCGGAGGCTTGGAAGAGGGAATTTCCAGGAAAGGACTGGAAAGTTCCAGACGGTTTTAAACAAGTCAAAGCAGGCATTTGCAGTAATCTCAGCGAACAAGAATATTTGGAACGGGTCCGCGCTGCAGTGGACTACATCAACGCGGGTGACATTTTTCAAACCAATCTCGCTCAACAACTTCTATTGCCGGCCACTCGTTCGTCTCTTGATCTTTACGAGGATCTTGCTCAACTGAACGCCAGCACGTTTGGCGGCTATTTTGATTTGGGTGTTGCTCAAATCATCAGTTGTTCTCCTGAACGTTTGGTGAGCATTCGAGATCGTGAATTAGAAACACGGCCCATCAAGGGAACGAGACGTAGAACAAAAACGCCATGGGTCGACATTGAAGTTCAACGTGAACTCGCGAACGACGAAAAGGAGCGTTCGGAAAACACCATGATCGTCGACCTGATGCGAAACGATTTTTCAAAAATCTGTGTCGATGACTCGGTGTTGGTATCGCAATGGTGTGCCATTGAGAGCTACGAATCAGTTTACCATTTGGTGTCAGCCGTTCGGGGATGTTTGCGGGAGGAAGTCAATGTGACCGAAGTCATTGCGGCGCTGTTTCCGGGTGGGTCCGTCACGGGTGCTCCCAAAATCCGTGCGATGGAAATTATCGCCGAATTGGAAGGCCTGCCACGGGGAGCCTATTGCGGTTCATTGGGTTACTTCGGCCTAAGTGGCGATTGTGATTTCAATATCCTAATCCGCACCGTCACGGCTCAAGAGGGTTGGTGGCAGATCCCAGTGGGAGGAGCCATTGTGAGTCAATCGCAGCCAGAGCGAGAATATTTGGAGACATGGACCAAGGCGGCGGCGATCCTCAATGCTTGTATGCGTAGCGGACCGACCGAAAGCGACCCGACGTCCCTACCGACGGGTTCTTGTTTGCTGGGAAGCGTGGGAGAATCACTGTGATCCTGGTCATCGACAATTACGATAGTTTCGTGCACAATCTCGCCAGATACATTCGCTTGTTTGGCGTCGAGACCGTCGTGGTGCGTAATGACCAAGTCGACCTCGACTGGATTCGGCACCACGAGCCAGAGGGGATCGTGATTTCTCCGGGGCCGAAAGCGCCGAAAGATGCAGGGCATTGCCTAACAATTGTGAAAACCTTTGCGGAATCGATTCCGATGTTAGGAATTTGTTTGGGACACCAAGTCATAATTGAGGCCTTTGGGGGCAAAGTCGTGCGTTCCCTGCCCCCAGTGCATGGCCGATCGAGCGAAATTCA
Organism: Pirellulaceae bacterium; assembly: GCA_041742275.1. GTDB lineage: Bacteria > Planctomycetota > Planctomycetia > Pirellulales > Pirellulaceae > BJ22. The sequence goes on from JBGSIY010000156.1 coordinate 2,291, forward strand.
GCATGGTGGCCACGGTATCTTTTCCGGATTAAAAAATCCGTTGCGAGTCGGACGATATCATAGCCTTTGTGGAGACGCGGCCTCCTTGCCTGATTGTTTGGAGATCACCGCTTGGTTGGACGATGAAACCATCATGGCGGTATCCCATCGAGAACATCCGATCGTTGGCCTGCAATTCCATCCCGAGTCCCTATTGACGGAGCACGGCAGCGAGATGCTCGGCAATTTTTTGCTTTTGGCGGGCATCCCCACAGGAGAAACGAAAGTCAATCATGTTTTTGAGCCCTCGATCTCAGGCATTCAATCCACTAACCTGTCAGGAAATTGACCCGTTGCCATGATCATTGAGAGTATCGTTTCAACCACCAACACCGACGGTTCGCCCCATCTCTCACCGATGGGCCCAGTATTTAGCGACGGCTACCAACGATTCGAACTTCGCCCTTTTGCCGGATCAACGACATTGGCCAATTTGGTTCAAAAGCGGAGCGGAGTGGTTCATTTTGTCGACGATGCGATGTTGTTTGCTCAGGCGGTTCTCCACCAATGGCAGGAGACTCCCCCATTGAGGCTAGCCGATTCGGCATCGGCACCAATGCTCAGGGACTTCCTCCGCGCCTTTGAGTTTCAGGTCACCTATGTCGATGAGACGAGCAATCGCGTTTCGCTGCAATGCGAAACAGTTAAAGAACATTTGGGTGGTTCGCCGCGAGGACTATGTCGTGGGCTGAATGCGGTTGTCGAAGCTGCCATTCTTATTAGTCGCATCAACTTTTTGCCAAAAGAGACAATCGATAGCCAATGGCAAGAACTGCGAAGGATCGTTGAAAAAACGGGGAACAACAGAGATCGAAAAGCGATGGAACTTCTTTCTGCTCATCTGGCCACCACAAATCGGCTGGTGAACGACGACAGGGTCGATTTTCAATGACCATTGCGAATTCTCCCGGCGAATTGGGCCGCGAAACAATCCGGGTAACGACCCCCAGCCGCATCCATTTCGGTTTATTGAGTGTGGGCCAAAATTTGCCCGTGAATTTTGGAGGTTGCGGCGTGATGGTTCGCGAGCCACGTTTGGTTCTGGAGCTCAATTGGGGAACAGACGCCGACGTTTGTTCCGGCGCTAACACACAGGCCAAACGAATATCAGA
>JBGSIY010000157.1:0-2674 GCA_041742275.1 Pirellulaceae bacterium
CACTGGTTTTGTCACATTGGCCTTCACAAATGCGGCCGCTTCCTCTTCCGCCGTGCCGCCAATTTCTCCGATCATGAGAATGGCTTCGGTGGCGGGGTCTTCTTGGAACCAAGTTAAAACATCGATGAAGGAAGTCCCGACGATGGGGTCCCCACCCAACCCGACGCACGTCGTTTGGCCGAGTTTCAAATTGGAGGTCTGCCATACGGCTTCATAGGTCAACGTTCCACTCCGGCTCATAATCCCAACCTTGCCAGGCGTATGAATGTAACCCGGCATGATGCCAATTTTGCATTGACCGGGAGTGATGACTCCGGGGCAGTTGGGACCAACTAAAACCGATTTCGAACGCTTCACCCGATCATAGACGCGAACCATGTCCAGCGCCGGAATCCCTTCGGTGATCGCAATCACCACTTCCAACTCAGCATCAATGGCTTCCAAAATCGCGTCGGCCGCAAACGGGGGTGGCACAAAAATCATCGTGGCGTTGCAACCCGTTTTTTCTCGGGCCTCAATTACCGTATCGAAAACGGGTAACCCCTCAGCCAACTGGCCCCCTTTGCCCGGCGTCACGCCACCGACCATTTGAGTGCCATAGTCGCGACAACCCCGAGTGTGGAAGGCTCCCACACTGCCGGTAATGCCTTGACAAATGACTTTGGTGTTTTTGTCGATCAGAATACTCATGTTTGTCGATCGCTTTTTGGAATGATTGAATTTTGTGTTTTAATAAGAACAATGGATGATGCCGACTGCTGCCGGAGCATCTGACCTGCGGCTAGACCTCAACCTGTTTAACTTAAGGTCGCTACCACTTTCTGAGCGGCATCAGTGAGGTCCATGGCTGCGATGATTTTCACGTCGGATTCTTGGAGAATTTTTCGGCCCTCTTCCACTTGGGTCCCTTCCAATCGAACCACCAACGGGACTTGAAAACCCACCGTTTTGGCGGCGGTCACGATCGCTTCCGCAATTGTCGTGCACTTCATGATCCCACCAAAGATATTGACCAGAACAGCTTTGACGTTCGTGTCGGAGAGAATAATCCGGAAGGCCTCAGTGACTTGTTCCGCATTGGCGCCACCACCGACGTCCAAGAAGTTTGCAGGTTTGCCACCGTGGAGCTGTATAATGTCCATGGTACTCATGGCCAGTCCGGCACCATTGACCAAACAACCGATATTTCCATCGAGATTCACATAACTCAAACCGGCATTGGCGGCCCGCAACTCGGCTTCATCTTCTTCCGACAGATCCCGCAATTCCATGAGAGCCTTGTGGCGAAAAGCGGCGTTGTCGTCAAAAGTAATTTTGGCGTCAAGGGCGACGAGTTGCCCGTCTCCGGTGACGACCAACGGATTAACCTCGACTAAACTGCAGTCCAAATCGACAAACATCCGGCACAAGGCCTTGAAGAATTTATCGGCGGCCAACACGCTTTTGCCTGTGATCCCTAACGATTGGCAGAGTTTCCGAATCTGAAAACTCTCCATCCCTTGAGCCGGGTCAAAGTGCTCCTTGAAGATCTTCTCGGGGGTCTCAGCGGCAACCTGTTCAATCTCAACCCCACCTTCTTGGCTGCACATCAATACAGGCTTGGCTGCAGCGCGATCCAGGACGATGCCCAAATACAACTCGCGTGCGATATCGCAGCCGTCTTCGACCAGGATTTGGTTGACGACTTTCCCCTCGTCGCCCGTTTGAATGGTGACCAGCGTATTTCCCAGCATGCGAGCAGCAACCTGGCGTGCTTCATCGGCACTTTTGACCAGTTGCACCCCCCGTTGATCGGGTACTTCCTTAAACGTCCCTTTGCCTCGTCCCCCGGCATGGATCTGCGATTTGACTACCGCAATTTTTCCGCCCAGGTCTTGGTACGCCTGTGCAGCCTCATCGGCCGTGCGGGCCACACGGTTTTGCAGGACGGTGACGCCAAAATCGGCAAACAATTTTTTGCCTTGGTACTCATGTATTTTCATCGTTTTTGCTGCAACTCGGGAAACGGTGCGATGGGACAAATTTAAGATCGCGATTATAACGGCGGACGATTTAGAGGGTCAACGGGACGACAATTTGCCACGAGACGCTCAGTCGAGGCTGCAAGTATCGGCCGAATCAAGCAATTTTCATCCTTCAATCGCCTGTTTTGTTGGCCTCAGTCCACAACGCCCCTTCAACAGTACTTTACTGCCCTGGGATGGCTTCCACACGAGGATGACAGCGGCGAGCCGTTGAAAAAATTCTAACTTTCCGGTGACTCGTCCCAGTTCCGCCGCTCACGCGGGACTGTTTGCGAATTTTATTGTGCAGGCAGAGCGAACTCTAGCGAGTTCCACTTCGGGGCTGAACACAAATCTGCCGGTCGCCTTAGGATCGTTCGATAAATAAATGTCTCTTTTGGCTCCGTGAATGGTTGAAAAAAAGCCGCTGCCTTCGCCGAGCGATTGGCGACAAAAAATCCGGATGATGTTAACGGCGGGAGGCTGAAGGCTGGAGCCGCTAGGTTTGTCACGGCGCCTAAGCGCCCACCCGCTTCCGTCGGGCTCGCGGACTGTTGAAATAGTGCGATGCGGGATATGAAATTTTTTTGCTTTTTCGCTGTCCCTGCAATCAACGGAGATTTCTTGAGCAACGCGATTTACTTGTGGCGTTTTTCACTTTGGTGGCCTTG
>JBGSIY010000158.1:0-9542 GCA_041742275.1 Pirellulaceae bacterium
ATTATCAGAACGTGCTTGGGTCTCACGAACAAACAACTGCCCAACGTTTCACCCCTTTCTCAACTTTCGCATGTTTGTTGGCTGTTATCCTGCTAACGACCGCGATATTAAAACTGCATTTACTTTCGACTGATCCCTTTTTTGATTTAAGGGCAGGCATTTCCTCGTTTTGGCTATGGCTGGCAATTTTGATTGAAGTGTTTGCAATTTGGACACTTGTAACGTCACAATCCGTGGAAACTAAATGGGTTACTTTGGTTTTTACTTTCAGCGCTTTTCTGGGCTTTTCTCTCTACGTTAACGTAAACTCGCTTCAATGTGGCTGCTTAGGATCGATTGAAATTCCTCCTCTTTCAATTTTGTTTTTTAACGCAATTGTGATCACTGGATTGATTATTGTTAAACCGAAGTCGCTGTTGCAAAACTTGAGAGTAAAACCCAGTGGACTAGCGCAAATCAGCGGCCTCGTCATTTTATTAGGAGTGTTAACTTTATTTAAACTTGTCGGGGCGTTGGACTTTGCAAACAAAACATTTTTTTACCAAAATGTCTTTGTTGATCCAATCGATTTGGGGTATCAAAACTTTTCGGACACAGTTCAATTTGAAATTGAACTTAATAATACACAACCGTTTCCCTGTCGGGTTATAGGTTACACGAAATCATGCAGTTGCTTGGTGCCACTCAACACCGAGAATCTTGATATCGCCGCGAACTCAACGAGCAAATTCGCGTGCATTATAAATGCAAAAAATCCTGGACCTTTCCATCAGAGGATACTGTTGATTGTTCAAAGTAGACAGGTCACGACGGTACCTGTTAATATTTTCTGCCATTTTAAGGAGCAATAGATGAAAACTTTTTCTTTACCAGCGTTCAAAACTTTTTTTATTCTTGGGCTAGTTCTTGCCACGATGTTTTGTGGATCAAGAGCGATTGGTGACCCAACTGAAGATAAACCAGTCTGTAGTCACGGCTATTGCACCGTTACATGTAACGCTGCGGTTTTTCCCACATGTGGACTTGGCAATTGTAACAAGCCTTTGACCCAATGCTCCATTGCATGTGACAATGGCTGCATAATAATTCTTACACTGGGTATTTGCGAGTGTAACGGAAATCCTTAGCCTCAAAATGGGTCTGGTTTCTTTCAAGTTTCAAACCCGGTCTAGGTTAAGCGAATTGAAAATATTGTTACGGTAGCTCATTTTTAGGAATCGACCGGATTCATTGACTTTAGGGCGTTTTAAATTATGAAAACAAATTTCACTTTTGTTTTACTTTGCGCCTTTTTAAATTGGCAATGCACTGTAATTTATTGCCAGGATCTGCAACGCAGTGCGTTTTCGAAGTGGGCAGAACTTGAAACACAATATGAGCAACTGAGTGGAAATTATTCTCTTGCCGCAACAGCATCAGGCGTGACAGGAAAATCTTCCGAGAGTGTAAATTTTCACGTTAAAAGGCTAGGCGAAACTCATTTTCTGCTGGAAACGCCCGATTCAGTTCGGTGTCTTAATTCGAACTATAGCTTCAAGCTGAGTAGACCTCGTGAACATGGCGCTTGGTTCATGGATTCGCTTCCTCAAGAATCAAATGTTGCTCAACAAGACTTCTCGAATGCTCTTAACTCTGGATTTAATCTAACGGTTCCCAGAATCGGTTTGACAACCATTTTTGAATTTATGAATTCCGAGATATTGGAATTTACGGAAATCCAATCAGAAGTTGATGACGAAATATCAATTCGATTTCGGATTTCCAACTCATCAATTGCATTCCCCCTCAATGAACGACAATTGATGCAAACTGGGGTAGTTCACTTGTCTCGCTCAAATGACCTGCTACCTGTCCGATTTGAAGCTGAATTCACTTTAGAAAGTGAGGTTTCAACGATGACGGGATCATCAACCGGCACAATTGATTACGACTCAACGAACTTTCCAACGCGACTTGCATACGAACACAAATATTCCGGAGATCCGCCCGTTGTCTTGGCCTATTTGGTTCAAGGCAACTTCAAGCGAGACTCAGCAGTTTCCAAGTCCAATTTTACGCTTTCGGCATATGATCTACCTGAGCCCAATAAAATTTATAGTTCCGCGAGCAGTTTCTGGATTTTTGCGTTCATAATATGTATCCTGCTTTTGTCACTTACTTTATTTGTGTTTAAGAATAAACGGTCAAAGACTTGATAATAACCCTTGGTTGAAAACATTTGTGCTTTATCCCTCATTCGGCTTTAACTTGCCATGAAACGGTTGGGCTTATGGACAAGGCCTAGCGGGTCGCATGATGGGGTGCTCTCAGGGTCGCCGTATCAAATGGGCTCTCAAAACGGGACAAATTTTGGAAGATGATGCAGGGTAGTGGGCAATCCAGGCTTCCCCCGAGGTGAACTCGGAGGCGAGCTGTTAAAAGCAAACGGTCACAGAGAAGAAGAGTGGTGAGGTGACTGCGGGCTAGTGAGAAATCCGGGCTTCCCCCGAGTCAAGCTCGGAGGCGAGCATGTTAAAATCATCGGGTCCCCCAGGAAAACGAGCCCCTCCGAGTTCATCTCGGTGGAGCGACGGATTTACCCCGACAGGAATTTTGGTAAGAAGATGACGGGGTAAGAAAATTGTTCTTCCCCCAAACTAACGCCTTCTCGATCCATCAACAATCGGCCGACATCACTCGGAGACGACGCGGTTTTTGCCTTGTTCTTTGGCGGCATATAACAAACGGTCCGCCGAGGCGACCAACGTCAACAAATCGCTCCCTCCAGCGGGATAGGTAGCCACACCAATGCTGATGGTAGGCTTCAGCGAAATGCCGTCTTTGCTCATTCCGGCTGTCTCAACAGCCTGGCGAATTTGTTCCGCGACGGCGACGGCGGATTCCAAATCGTGGTCGGGAAGGAACAGACTGAACTCATCGCCTCCGAAGCGACAAGCCTGACCGCTGCCACCGACGATTTTGGCAATAATCCGCCCCGTTTCGCCGATCACATGAGCGCCGAACAAGTGGCCGTGCGTGTCGTTGATCCCTTTTACCCCATCCATGTCAATCATCATCAGGGCCAGCGGTCCCCTGACCTGTTTGCAATGCTCCACGGCGAATTCCAGGGCCAGATCAAAACGCCTTTTGGATGGCAGGCCCGTCAACGGATCGGTGCTGACCAGGGTGGCGACCTCACTATGAAAGTCGACATCCACTTCGTCCGCCAGCGAGAACCGGAGAACCGTGTTACCAACAAAAATTTTCTCTCCACCGTTCAACAGTCGTGGGGATTCGACCGGCACACCATCGACTCGAGTGCCGTTGGTCGATCCCAGATCCTGCAGAATAAACCGGCCTTCTCCGTCGGGGCGAATGACTGCATGCTGTCGCGACACCCGAAAGTCTTGAAGCGGTACCGTACAACTTGGGTCCCGCCCTAATACCGTCGGACCATTGATAAACACGTGAAAACCCAGATCAGCTCGACTCCGTATGACGTTGAGGAACGCGCGGCGAGTCGATAAACCTGCCTGACGAGCGTCGAAATCCTCGACGCGCAAGGTTCCGCCGAGAACGACCGGGGCCGATCGTAAAGGGGCCGCTTGAGCCTGCCGTTGATTGCTCATGTTGAATTCCTGTCTTTTGAATAACCAGGGCGTCCATCCACTGCCGGATTTGACGCGCGGAGTATACCAGGGGCGTTACGTGGGTGCAGCAGCAATGCCCAGGGTTTCCTACTCGCACGCTAGCTTCGTTAGTTTGCCTCGCTCAAAACGAGAAAGCGACACGATTTGCACTTGTTCGCGAAAACAATTACGAATCAAGTCGTCAACTGGACCAAAAAATTTTAATGATTTTTTGCATCCCGACTTGAAAGCATCAAACCGCCGTCGAGCCAGGGAACGGTCACGACTTGAATTTAGAGTTCAACCCTCACTCCTAGATTCGATTTTCTTACCCCCCATCTTCTTACCCAATCCCTACTCACCAATGTTCGAAAAAATCGACCTCAACCGAAGAAGAAAAACACAGGCTCTTCCAGGCTCGAAAAAAACAACGGTGGATGGCATCTATCTTTGCCGATTGAAGAAACGCATAAGCTGAACAAGAAAAGGGGGACTTCCGGGTGGTTGGCACAGATTGTTGATTCCTGAGCGAGAAACCGAGCGAACTGCCGGTTTAGCCGTGCGGATTTTTTGGGGGGTGATCTGATGCCCATTGCTCCTGGCTTGCCCAGGAGATGCTTCCGCTTCTTGCTACAAAGCAACCGACAACCAAACCTACCTTTTTCTCTCTGACACGTGCGTCCTAATGCTCCTGGCTTGCCCAGGAGATGCTTCCGTTTCTTGCTATAAATAAAAAGTCACCATTGCGGCAAAATTTCAACCAACAGATACCGTTGTGAATTCAATCGAAATCGAGCGGTTTTTCAGTTAGAATATTGACTCTAGCCAGCGATCCGGCATTGGCACCCATGGCGCAAGAAATAAATCTTAACCACAAGAACGCACCCGACTTGCCTCTCTCAACTCACTTATCGCGTTGGTATCCCGTTTCTCCCCGCAGCATTGTCGTGGCCTATTGCTGTGTCCAGGCAACATCCATTTTCGTGTGGTGGTTATGTTTGTTGACGATGCCGTCGCTGATCTCTTGGTTTCATCCCCCAGATTGGCCGGCTGAGGGACTGCTGGCGTTTTCGATCCCTGACGGCGTGTTGCTGATGCTGGGCTCCGTATTTTGTTCTTGGGCTGTGGCTACGCAACAGAGCTACGCGTCATTAGCCGTTTGGACACTAGCCGGAGTTTGCTGGTATCCCACGCTCTATTGTTTAGGGGTCAGTTGCCTGACCGACGAGGCGTGGCTGGCAACCGCACTGATGACCGCCATGGCCGGCATGATGACGGCGATGGCAACAATCCTTGGCACACCCACTCAAACACCCGCCACCTATCGAGCCACACGGTTGAAATCGTCCAGTGCCATTGTCTGGACGCTACTGCAAGTAGTGATTTTCTGGGGAACCTTTTTAATTGTTTTACCCAAAGGTCTCAATGAGGTTGAGCAGAAACTGCTTTGGCAAAATTTTTCGTTTGTAGGCCAAGTACCCTTTTCAATATCGTTGATTGTCATGGCATCCGGGTTGGGACTCGCCAGTGGTATGGCAATGGCCCGGCAGGGACAAGGCACGCCGCTGCCAACGGCTTCGGCGCCCGAACTGGTTTGCACCGGTCCGTATCGTTTGGTTCGCAACCCTATGGCTCTGGCGGGGATTGTCCAAGGCCTGGGGGTCGGGATTTTTTTGGGCAGTCTCAGTGTCATCGCCTATGCCATCCTGGGAGGCATTCTTTGGCATGTCGTCGTGCGTCCCTCCGAAGAACTCGAGTTACAGAATCGGTTTGGCGACGCGTATCGGGACTATCGGCGGAAAGTGGGCCTGTGGTGGCCGGGTTTATTTCGGAAATCCGGGTGAAAACAAAATCGACGATCGAGCAATTCGTTATCGATTCTTGCAAAAACATGGTCAAAATGGCCTGCTCGAGTCACGGTTCTGACGACAGGCACCAAGTATGAAGAAAAATAAACATCTTCTTCATATTCCTTTCGCAATCATCGATTAAATTTCCTCCCAAATCTGGTAAAGCGATTCGAAGTGTTCGAGTCATCTACGGAACCAGGAATAATAGGATTGTCTGGAGGAATTTTAAATGTCACATAGCGTGTCGATGAACAAAACCCGCGGTTTCACCCTGATTGAGTTGCTGGTTGTCATCGCGATCATCGGAATTCTGGTAGGTTTGCTATTGCCTGCCGTTCAACAAGTTCGCGAGGCTGCTCGCCGAACTCAGTGCTTAAACAATGTCCGTCAAATCGCTTTGGGCGTGATGAACTACGAGAGCGCCCTTGGTTATCTCCCCCCCAGCCGTTACAACGCCAACGGATCGACCAGCAGCTTTCCGATTTCTGCAGGAAGTGGTCACAGCCCCGGAGTTGGCAGCACGACTGAACAATCTTGGATGACTTTGATCCTGCCCTACATCGAGCAAAACAACTTGAGCGATCTTTACAACAAGCAATTGCCTTGGTGCCACGCTGACAACTTGCTTTCCATCTCGCAACAAGTCAACACATTCCAATGCCCATCGGCTCCCGGTTCCAATCGTGTGGACCCCTATCACTTGCAAGGCGCTGCCGCTGGTGATTATGGTTCAATCAACGAAGTCAAATCCAAAGCCTTCACTATTGGTTTGGGCATTCCATACCCAGGTGAGCGTGCTGCTGCTGGAGTATTGGCCAAGTTCGAAAAGAACCCTTTGCGTAACGTCACAGACGGAACTTCAAACACATTCATGTTGGCCGAATGTGCCGGTCAACCCACAGTATATGTTCGCCGTAAAATCATGACAGCGGACCACTTCACAACGAATTACGCCGATGACAAAGTCATTCAAAACGCCGGGCAAATTGTACCGGTGGATGGTACAGGCTGGGCCGACCCTGATTGCGGTTTCTCGGTTAACCTTGTCGATGCCAATGGCAATTCAACAGGCGACGGAACAGCACCTTGGTTCCCCATGAACGTCATCAACGCCAGCGAGCCTTACTCGTTCCACAACGGTGGTTGCGTTTTCGCCAGTGCTGATGGTTCAACACAATTCGTAAACGACACCATTGATAACCAAATTTTTATCAACCGCGTTACTCGCTCTGGTGGTGAAATCAAAGTATTTGAGTAATCGAATTACTCAATCTGAAAAAATCAAAGGCGTCACTTTTTTTAGGCTGACGCCTTTTTTTTTGCGCGAACTACAAAGTATCGAATCGTTCTCAAAATTTGTTTTGGCGGAAGTGCTGTTCGAAAGCGTCCCCTCGGCTTCGGCTGAGACGCCAACCGCCGGATGGCTCGACGTCATCGCCATTCCCTGAAATGTCCACGTATTCTTGCCAATTTCGGGACGACTTGCACAGGGAATTTTAGCGACTTTCCACTACCGTTAACGCCGGAACTTTCGCGAGTCCCAGGACGCCGGCGGGCTGGCGAATTATTTTGCAAACATTTGCTGTTCGCCTTATTGCCCCTCTTCGGAGGCCAAGCGGCTGACATTAAACGCCAACGCTCCGTCGGAAATATCTTTGCGGCACCAAGCACCATCCCAACGAATCTCTTTTACAGCGCGATACGCATTCAGTTTCGCTTGGCTAATGGTATCTCCCAAAGCGGTCACTCCCAGCACACGTCCGCCGTTGGTTACCGTTTGTCCGTCTTTCAATTGCGTCCCGGCATGAAATACTTTGACATTGTCAATCTTAGCCGCCGCATCTAATCCGCGGATCACTTGACCCTTGCGATATTCGTTGGGGTAGCCTTCCGCAGCCATCACCACGCACACCGACGGACGTGGATCCCAGCGAACTTCGCCCAAATCTTCCAAACGACCATCGACGACCAAATCGAGGATGTCCACCAAATCGGTTTGCAAACGCATCAACAGCGGTTGACACTCGGGATCACCAAATCGAACGTTGTACTCGAGAACGCGCGGCCCACCGGGGGTCATCATCAATCCGGCATACAAAATCCCTCGAAACGGCATCCGGGCTCTCTTCATTGTATGAATGGTTTGCACAAACACATTTTCTTCGACCCATGCCATCATTTCCGCATCGACAATCGGAGTCGGGCAATAGGCGCCCATCCCTCCCGTGTTAGGCCCCGCATCACCATCCCACGCCCGTTTGTGATCTTGAGCTGGCGGAAGGGTTAAAATTGTTTTGCCATCGGTGATAGCCAGGATGCTGACCTCCGGGCCGCTCATTCGCGTTTCCAACAGAAACTGTTTCCCGGCATCGCCAAACTCCCTTTCGATCGCGATCCTTTCGATGGCCTGCCGAACTTCGTTCATCGTCCCGCACACAATCGCGCCTTTGCCTGCCGCTAACCCATCGGCTTTCACCACCAAGGGAACATCGTGCGGGGTTTCTCCATACCGTTCATTGAGGAACTCTTGGGCACTAGCCGCATTACGGAAGACCCAGAAGTCAGCTGTTGGCACGTCCGCCGATCGCAAAGTCCGTTTGCAAAACACCTTGCTTCCCTCCAGTTGAGCCGCGGCTTTCGACGGCCCAAACACGCGCAACTTGCGATCCTGAAAATAGTCGACTAACCCCAAACAGAGAGGCAGTTCCGGCCCCACCACCGTGAGGCCCACCGAATTTTCGGTAGCAAACTTTGCCAAACCCGCAAAATCGTCTACGGCAATTTCGACGTTCTCGGCGTCTAACGCCGTTCCTGCGTTTCCCGGCGCGACAAACACGCGTTCGACTCGATTGCTTTGTTTGATTTTCCAAGCCAGCGCGTGCTCTCTTCCGCCGTTACCCACCACCAAAACATTCATGGCTAAATACTTCCCAGAATCAAACAATAAACTTTTATTTCACCTTATAGGCCCACAAGGGCCAGCAACGCGACATTCCCCCGAAAGATCAGATGTCCCCCGCCGTTGGAAACCACCACCAGATTGGATCCGTAGACGTGTCTGACCCGCTGAACAAGTGCCGAACAAGTCCTGTTCGCGGCTCTCCACCTCACAGTTGAGCGATTCGGACCTAAATCAGAGTCTTGAGGGGGCAACATTTCAAGGACCGGTGATCTTCGTTATAATGTTTTTCGCAGCAGATGGGGTGAGGCATTTCCACGGCACGATTCGATTCCACCTGATGATCTGAATTTGTCACTCCATTTTGGTTCCCAATTTCAATATTGAAAGATTTCTTAAACATGTGCAAAACGAATCTGACACAGAGTTCGGTTCTTGTCCGTTGGTTGATGTTAGCAATGGTGTCGACCGGTTGCCAAATAGCTGCCGTAGCGGGCCAAGCTCAGGATGCTTGGGGCAACCTCAGCGGACGCATGGTGGTCGAAGGGGAACTCCCTAAAATCCCGGCAGAAATCGTCGACAAAGACGAGGCGAGTTGCATGGTCGATGGCAAGGCTCCGCTGGATGACAACCTGGTGGTCGACAAAGAAGGCGGGCTGGCCGATGTCTTTATTATGATGTTTCTCGATCGTGGCGATGACGCCCCCGCCATTCATCCCTCCTATTTGGAACAAAAAGAAGCCTCCATTGTTCTGGACAACATTCAATGCCGCTTTGTCCCGCACGCTATTTTTGTCCAATCAGGTCAAAAACTGTCCCTTAAAAACAGCGACGATGTTGGCCACAACTGCCATATCATCACCTTCGGCAACGAAGAAAACGTTAACTTGGCAGCCAACAGCAGCGTGGAAATCAAACTCAACAAAGCCGACAAGGTCCCTGGTAACGTGGTTTGCGATATCCACAAATGGATGGACGCCGTCATCTTAGTTCGCGACGAACCGTATGCGGTTATCTCAGCGGCCGATGGGACCTTCAAATTAGAAAACATCCCCGCTGGAAACTGGAAATTTCAATTTTGGCACAAAAAAGTTGGATTCTTGCGGGACTTAAAAATCGGCGACAAAAAAACGGGGCGACGCGGCGAAGTGGAACTCACGATCCAAGACGGCCAGACAACCGACC
>JBGSIY010000159.1:0-9013 GCA_041742275.1 Pirellulaceae bacterium
GTCGGCTATGGGCGAACGCCAACTCAATCTTCTTTCGCAAAACGCTGCTCACGGGAATCGGTTTTTGAACCTAAGCTCTTCAACAACTGCCGTCAACCGCGTCTACCAAGATGTTGAGACGTTGGCCGGAGCGACCTACGCCGTCACCTTCGCCGCACGAACTGACACCGACTCATTGACTCCGGCCAACGATTTGAGGGTCCGTTTTCAAAACAATTGGGCAGCCACCGTCTTCGCAACTGAAAAATGGGAAGAATATACGATTGTCGTTACAGCCAATTCGACAACGAGCCGATTAGTCATTCGCGAGCCAGGTGAAATCGCCGGAGATGGCAAAGGACCCTGGATCGACAATGTTCGCTTTACTCGTTTGGTGCGACCTGGAGAACTCACGCTTGACCTGAACGGTCCCGCTGCAGGCGTGGATGCAACGGCATCCTACACCGAAGATACCGGTAACAGTCCCATATTGAGTGATGCTGTGGAAATTGTGGGGCAACAAGGGAATACAGTTGACTCGGCGAAAATCGTTCTCAATGCAGCCCCCAATGGAAATTCTGAATTGTTGAGTGTCGACGTGAGTGGTACGTCCATCGTTCCCAGCTACAACGCGACCACGCGAACTCTGACACTGTCAAATACAGATACCACTGAAAACTATTTAAAAGTCCTGCGTACGCTGTCGTATTCTAATCCTTCGCAGAATCCGAACACGGCGAATCGATTGATTGACATTACTGTTTCGAGTGAAGGGATCACGTCGAATTCGGCACGAGTGAGTGTGTCGATAGTCTCCGTCAACGACGCCCCTGCGATCGAGCCCGTTCCCAACCTCACCGCCAGTGCGGGGACGTCATTTCAACGGCAAGTTAACGTTTCCGATATCGATTCATCGCAGTTGACCTATCAATTGACTGTCGGTAGTCGTGTAGGATCTGCAAATCTAGAAACTCCAACGGTATCTGACACCGGTTTGATCGATTGGAGTCCGACGGAATCGGGTTCGTTTGAGGTTACTGTTCGCGTGAGCGATGGAGATGGTGGGATCAGTGATGAAACGTTCACGATGACCAGCGTGTTGGATGGCGTCGTTCCGGCAGATTTTGTTCCTTTCTCAGGAAATCGACAGTTATCGTTCGTACAGCCTTCGTTGCGGAATCAGATCTATCAATCGGCGCCGTCAATGAATTTGGATTTGACCAAGAACTACCAGGCTGTCATTTCGACCGATGAGGGTGACATTGTTCTCGATCTGTTCCCTGATAAAGCTCCACTGGCCGTGAATAATTTTGTTCGGTTGGCACAAGATGGGTTTTACGATGGCTTGACGTTCCATCGGGTCATCGACAATTTTGTCGCTCAGGGTGGTGATCCACGCGGCGTTGGCAATGGAGGCCCCGGTTATAATTTTAGTGATGAATTTGATGCCTCCCTCAATTTCAGTGGAAGCGGTGTTCTCGCCATGGCCAATTCGGGACCCAATTCCAATGGCAGCCAGTTTTTCATCACCTACTCTCCGCAAAATCATCTAACCAATGTCCATACGATTTTTGGTCAGCTGGTATCAGGCCAGACCGCTCTGAACAACCTAGCCCGCAGTGAACCGCTGGATGTGATGCGGAAGGTGACCATTTTGATCACCTAATTCATGTAATTGTTTTTGCGATCGGACGCAATTTAAAAAAAGCTAAGGCGAAATAATCCTTGGCTTTTTTTGTCCCTGCCCGCCACATTCGGTCCATATTGCCGCACTTTGTTCGTTTCAACCTTCACTTAAAAGAATCGATTCCCATCTTGGGGAATTCTAATACAGTTCAATTTGTCATAGAATTTGGAATCGAACCAAACTGAGGTTCGGCACAGTTTCCGGTGTCCTGAAATTGGCACTTACAGATAATTTGGAATGACAGCATGTCAAATACCGTTTCAAAAACGTCAAATCGCCTTATCAAAATCTTCGACACGACACTGCGAGATGGGGAACAGTCTCCGGGTGCGAGTATGAACCACCCAGAGAAAATGCGGATTGCCCAGTGTTTGGTGGATTTGGGCGTGGATGTGATCGAAGCGGGTTTTCCGATTGCCTCTCCCGATGACTTCAATGCCGTTCGCGAAATTGCCATGAATTTTTCTGGTCCAGAAATTTGTGGTTTGGCTCGCTGCTCCAACACCGACATTGATCGGGCTTGGGAAGCTCTACAACATTCGAGTTCACCACGTATCCATGTCTTTTTAGCGACCAGTGCGATTCACCGTGAATTTAAACTGAAAATGACGACTGATGAAATTGTGGCGCGTGCAGTGGAAGGCGTAAAAAGGGCTAAGGGTTATTGCCACAGCGTCGAATTTTCTCCAGAAGACGCGGCGCGAACGGAAGTTGATTTTCTTTGCCGCGTTGTGGAAGCCGTGATTGATGCCGGAGCTACTACCGTCAACATTCCTGACACCGTGGGTTATGCCACACCTGCCCATATGGGCAACGTCATTAAAAACTTAATGAATCGTGTCCCCAATATAGACCGAGCCGTGATTAGCGTGCATTGCCACAACGACCTGGGACTGGCGGTGGCCAATAGCCTGGCAGCCGTCGAAAACGGCGCGGGCCAAATTGAATGTACCATCAACGGCATTGGCGAGAGAGCTGGAAATTGTTCTCTGGAAGAAGTTGTCATGGCGATGCGAACGCGTAATGATTTTTACCACTGCGATACGAAAATCAATTCCCGGCTACTTGTCCCAACCAGTCGACTCGTTTCGGAAATTACTGGACTGGAAGTGCAACGCAATAAAGCCATCGTGGGCCGAAACGCCTTTGCTCACGAAGCGGGCATTCATCAGGACGGAATGTTAAAAGAACGCACGACCTACGAAATAATGCGGCCCGAAGACGTCGGCCTCGACAAAACGGACCTAGTGCTTGGGAAACACAGTGGGCGTGCGGCGTTGGCCGATCGCCTGAAACAATTGGGCCTAGAGGTCAGCAACGAACAATTGCAAACCGTCTTTGAACAATTCAAGGCGGTTGCGGATAAAAAGAACGAAGTTCTCGACGAGGATATTCGTGAGATCGTTATGCAATGCCAGAAATAGAGTCTTTGGGAATTCCCGCACCTCATTCCGCAAGTGACGAACCGCGTTTGAGGGGCTAGGTTTTTCAACGTGAAACGAAAAAAGCCGACCAGGGTCATGTCCCCTGAGTCGGCTGTTTGTTTGAGCGACTCGGTCCGGAAAGGACCTAAGTCGTGGCTCGGATTTGGGCTTCTTAGTACATCGGCAGCAGAGGATTCTAGCGGAACAAGCTGCGTAAGCCGTAGGTGAAGAATGTCACCAAGGCGAAGTTGGATACTTCCTCTTGTGGCTTGTAACGCAAGATCAGAGTATCACCGGCTTTCACAAGGAGCCGAGCACGCGGATCGTTGATCGATTTATTAATGTCCACTCGAATCGCAATTTGTTGGCGACCGGGTAAACTTCTGAGAATGATCAATTCACTGGCAGGCACACCCTGAAGTCCTCCGACAAATCCACCCGAGTTCTGGCGTCCAACGCCAACACTCGAGCCTGACAGGGCGATGGCACCGAGGACGTCCAAGTCATAGTCACGAGGCAAAGGCCACTCGCCACCCACCAGCAAACCACCGGTATAGTAAACGTCCGTTTCTCGGCTGTCCACATACACGATATCGCCGTCTTGCAAAATGATGTCTTCAGGTCGGAATTTAGGGATCTCACCCGGATTGTGTCGCAGCGGAATGCGGACCGTCGCGGCATCGTCCTTGATCGCAGGCAATTCACCGTACGGGAATTCGCTGGCGTTGTTGGAGCGATAAAATTCCTCAATCTCATTTGTTCGAGAGGCAACTTGAATACGATCCCCTCGCAACACGCGGATTTCATTTTTTGCATTCACACCTGGCATACCGCCCGTTTGCGACAGTGCGTTCAAGACATCGTTTTCACCCGCTGGCAATTGCAGAACAAAACCGCGGCTACTTTGGTCCGACCGGTCTGTCACGGCTCGGGTTCCTCGCTGGGCGGCAAATTGAGCGTTGCTGCCGAAAAAGGTATTGTCCTGACGGACAACGAAAACACGATAAGTTCGCTTTCGCATCAAAGTCACAATGATCCGGCCGTCGTCCTTGAGCAAGGGCCGATCGCCCTCTCGATAAGCGCGACTGATCAGTTGCTCTACTTGTTGAATGTTTAAACCGCGAACTGCAATCGAGTCGACCAGCGGCAACGAGATCGTTCCGTCCTCGCGAACGGGTACTGGAAACCCAATCGACGGAGCCAAGTCGCTACCCATTTCTGGGAATTGGACCGGCGGTGCCTCATCGAAGTTACCCAAAACACCCTCGACGAAGACGCCGAGGGTATCTCCCTCATCGAGCAGATAGAATTGTTGAGTCGGTTGTCGCAGACGCGACACGTCAATCGGCACTTTGTCAGCTTGAGGCTCCGCCAGGAACTGTGCAGGAAGCCGTTCAGCAGGAATCGAATCGATGGGGGACAATATTGCCGTACAGCCAGTCAAGCTTGCGCTGACTGCGGTTGCCATCAACATCAGGAACGTCCTCATGTTGATCCCACTCGCCATAGATTTTGATTTTAGTGTAGACATCGAAGTAATTACTCCAGGTCGCAAGTCGTCAGTCGAGGATTGAATGGAGACGCTGAGTCTGACGACTACTGGTCTTGGAACATTTGATTGAACTTCTCATAGCCAACTGCGGATTGATCCGGTATTGAAATGCGGGATGCATTGTCGGCATTTTCGGCGGAGGGTGGTGGATATTCCGATTCGGCACTGGCCACAATCGGAATGTCACTAGGCAGCGTCACCTTGGTTTTATCCTGTTGAATCGCTGCATCGATCATCCGAGAAATGTAAACGTCATGGTATTGGTCGACCCCTTTTGCCTTGGCCGCCTTCGCCCCCAATGGGTAACCTTCGAACCAAGAGTTCACGCATTCGGAACCTTCGGGACTTTGGTATTCAAATGACCAATAGTCTTCCGGGGGTAACGCCGGGACGTAACCTTCCCCTCCCTTGCAGACGGAACAGTAGCCTTCAATGAAGCCCCGTCGGAAATGATCCCGAAACGGACGAATTTGATGGCCGTATTCCAAATTGTAGGCCCGCTGAGCCCACACCCGATCTCGATAACAAACAAACGCTTGGTCCAATAAACGTGGGCCATTCGTTGGTGCCGGGAAATTGCAACAACCTGTCAATTGTATTGCCGCAATGAGTGACAAAAACAAGCGTACGGAAAGTCGCAATGGTCGGCCGGTTTCACGTTTGGAAACGCAAACCCGGTTGGATGAATTGGCGTGGCGTTCGGTTTCACCTGGAATGGGTGACATGATTTCCCCCGGCATAAAAAATCACAATCAAATTAGGGTGATTTGTGAAGCAAAGAAGTCTAAAACGACTCCGTTTCATGACTTAGAATCGCCATTGCAGAGGGATAAGATTTAACGAAGATTCCAAATTTCATCGTTTTAGCGGAAAAAAGGTCGAGCCTTTCGAAGTTCAAGTGTTGGATTTCGTGGAAATTAGACAGGCCGCTAGCGATTCAGGCCTTGCGCCATGGAGGAAATGGTTTCTCCAGCTTGTTTTACATCTTGTTCCGTTGTTTCAAATTGGCCGACCTGAAAACGCAGTAAAAATTCGCCATCGATTTTGGTCGAGCTCAAATATAATTTGCCACTGTCGTTAATTTCCTTCAGAAGCCGCTGATTTAATTCGGCTAGATTGCCGGCGAAATCCGGTGGCGAGTAGCGAAAGGTAAACAAGGACAACATCGGTCGGTTCATGATCTGGAATCCCGGCTCCTGCTCCAGCCAACGAGCCAAGTTCTCACTCCATTGAACATGATTTCGAATCCGAATTCGCAGGCCCTCCAAGCCATAGGTCCGTATTAAAAACCAAAATTTTAACGCACGAAATCGGCGTCCCAATTGAATCGTCATTTCTGAATAATCGACGTGTCCATCACGATCAAACGTCTTAAGATATTCTGGGTGGATCGCCAATGTCCGCAGCAACGGTTTGGGATCACGAAGAAAGTGAGTCGAACAATCGAACTGGGCTCCCAACCATTTGTGAGGATTGATTACGATCGAATCCGCGTCTTCAATCCCCGACCACCAGTGACGATATTCCGGACAAATCATGGCCGAACCAGCCCATGCAGCGTCGACGTGGGTGTATAGATCGTACTTTTTGGCTATCCGAATGGTTTCCGCTACGTTATCGGTTGAGCCACATGAGGTGCTGCCTACACAAATAATAATCCCCGCCGGAACTTTGCCCTCCTCTAAATCCAAACGGATCGCAGCTTCTAATGCGATTGGATCCAGGCCTCGGAAGTCTCCTTGAACCGGGATGCGAACCAAGTTGTCCTGGCCCACGCCTGCGATCCAGATGGCGCGGTCAATGGATGAATGCACTTCGTTGGAGGCATAGATTCTGACGCAAGGCAGCCCAGAAACGCCTTGGCGGTTCCCGGCCCATTCCAACGCCCGCTCGCGCATGGTCAACACAGCGCCTAAGGTGGCAGATGATGCCGTGTCTTGAATCACACCCGTGAATGTGGGGGGGAGGCCAATCGCCTCAGCAAACCATTTTAATACGACTCCTTCTAATTCGGCCGCTGCCGGTGACGTTTGCCAGATCATGCATTGGGCTGCCAAATTGGCGACGATCATTTCCGCCAAAATCGAAGGTGGCGCAGCATTCGCCGGGAAATACGCGAAAAAGTTGGGGTGTTGCCAGTGGGTCATGCCCGGCAGTATCAGTCGCTCAAAATCTTCAAAAATTTCGGAAAACGGCTGCGGATCTTCGGGAGGATGGGCCGGCAATCGTCCGGCGACGTCACCCGGTTGAAGACGCGATCTCACCGGTAGCTGACGAATGCCTGCATGGTAGTCGGCACCCCACTCTGCCACCTTCGCCGCCCAACTGCGAAATTCTTGTGATTCCATATTCGTTTTTTTATCTCAAGACAATCTTCATTCGGAAGTCGGCCCATTTGGCCTCGCTCTGTTGGATCGCTAGCCCAAATGGGACCGAGACTCCGCGGTTTCCCTGGGTCCCAGTTGACAAGTCCACTCGGTCGACGACCTAATTCAAGCAGTTTGAACATTTTAACATCTCGCCTGTCTGCTGATAATGGTGCCGAGTTCGAGCAAAGAGAAACTGCCCGAAACGAAATGGGCCGGTCCTGTCTGAGAACATGCTACCGAAAGAAAGGTCAGCGCCTCAATCAGCTGAGGGCAGTTCTTCCGCCCGCCCGGCGCGGAGTCGTGACCCGTGGCGTCGAGCCGATTGATGCACTTCAGACAAAAAATAAAGTGGAACGCGAAAGTTCAAAATAGAATTGGAGCTGGGTAAGTTGGAACGTTGAAGTACCAAAAAAAACACTCGGAGTAAGAATCTCCGAGTGGCAAAGAAATCGGCTGCGTAACAAACGCGATGTTATCGATTAATTGGAACGACGATAACTCATGGCTTCGCGGACTCGTTCTTTCGCCAAAATTAAGGCAGCTTCGCGGGTCTTTAGGCCCTCTGATGTCGCTTTCTTCAGAACCTGATAGGTGTTGTCTTTCATTTTCTCTTCGATTTCGGTGAAGGCCGCTGTTTTGGTCCCGCCATGATACTCGACAGAGCCACAAATCACCCCACCGGCGTTAGCAACAAAATCCGGGACATTGATAATTCCACGCTCGTGCAAAATAGCCTCGGCAACATCGGTACATGGAATGTTCGCACCTTGCAATAAAAGTTTGCAATTCAATCGATGAGCGTTTTCTTCTGTTATCACATCGGCTTGGGCCGCAGGCACAAAGATATCGACGGGCAAGTCGATAAACGCGTCACGTTCCATGATTTTTGTTCCTGGCGCGTTGTATTCCGTGATCTTTCGGCCGTCTCGCATCAACTGCACTAACGCCTCAATGTCGAGACCGTCAGGATTATAAACGGTGCCAGCCAAATCAGTGGCGGAGACGATAACGGCGCCGCGATTGGGATGCGCTAGATAGCGGGCGGCATGTTGCCCGACGTTGCCAAATCCCTGAATGGCCACCGACGCGCCCGCTAATTTGATTCCGGCGAATTCTTGAGCCACTTCCGCACAGACGGCCAAGCCGAATCCGGTGGCTCCCACTTGATCCAACGGAATACCACCCAACACCGAGCTGAGCCCCACGGAACGGCGAATTTCATCGCGAACCCAAGCCATGGCGGTTTCATCCGTACCCATGTCGGGGCCTGGAATATACTGATTCAATGATTCTATGCCACGAGCAAATTGGCGAATCAATGTCTCTTTCTTTTCTGGCGTTAAAGTACGGGGGTCAGCGATAATTCCGGCTTTACCCCCGCCATGAGGAATTCCAGCCAAAGCATTTTTCCAGGTCATGGCACGCGCCAAACGGAATACTTCTTGCGTATTGACCGTGGGGGTCATTCGAATGCCACCAATCGCGGGTCCGATACTGGTGTTGTCGATGACGACGATGCCACGGAGTCCACAACGCGGTTCATAAATATAAACGATTTTTTCTGGCCCCCAATCATCGGCAAAAATGTCAAAAATACAATCCTGAAATTCGGCCTTCGATTTTGTTAACGTTGCACTCATATATGTCGCCTATCTCTCTTGTTTTTAAGTTTGTCTGTTAGGGTTTTACCCGTTGTTCATATTCAAAATGGCAACCCGTCGTTTCCCACTTCTTGCCTTGCGAAATCAGAATATTCGGTATGAAATGATTTTCATATCTGTCAAATCAGCCGGCCGGTTAAATGGGTTTTTCGAAAAAACGAATCGATCCACCCTTAATCACCGCGGTCGATCACCGAGGAACTTGTTCCCTTTTTCCTTGCCATTCTGGACTTTCATCCCACTTCGATTCCACTTTCATGCCACTTTCATGCCATCGTGGAAATCCACGATGGGTATAAAACCAACCGGCTTGGAAACGAACCAGTCCGCCGCTTTCACAT
>JBGSIY010000160.1:0-3318 GCA_041742275.1 Pirellulaceae bacterium
TTGGGCAATGACTGGACCAACATCCGTGCGACCAATGCTCACATCAAGGGGACCAATGGTCAGAGTCAGGGCGTGATTCCCTTTTTGAAAGTCGTCAGTGACACGGCGGTGGCTGTGAACCAAGGTGGTAAGCGAAAGGGGGCCGTCTGCTCGTATCTTGAGTCTTGGCATTTGGACATCGAAGAGTTTTTGGATTTGCGCAAGAACACGGGGGATGATCGCCGTCGCACCCACGACATGCACACCGCGAACTGGATTCCCGACTTGTTCATGAAACGGGTGGTCGAGGGTAAGGACTGGACCTTGTTCAGCCCCAATGACGCTCCCGACCTCCATGATTTAGTGGGCCGCAAATTTGAAGAACGCTACGAGCATTACGAGCAATTGGCTGCCGAAGGCAAGATCTCGTTGTTCCGCACGATTCCCGCCAAAGACCTGTGGCGAAAAATGTTGACGCGGGTCTTCGAGACCGGTCATCCCTGGATCACTTTCAAAGATCCCTCCAATATTCGTTCCCCGCAAGACCATGCAGGGGTGGTGCACAGCAGTAACTTGTGCACGGAAATTTTGTTGAATACTTCGGCCGATGAAATTGCCGTTTGCAACTTGGGTTCGATCAACATGCTCGAGCATGTTCGTGGCGGGAAATTGAATCTGGAGTTGCTCCAGGAAACCGTCATCACGGCCGTTCGCATGTTGGACAATGTGATCGATATCAATTTTTATCCGACAGTCGAAGCCAAAACATCCAATGCTCGCCATCGTCCGGTGGGATTGGGGTTAATGGGTTTCCAAGACGCATTGGCTCATTGTGGAATCAGCTACGCCAGTGATGAAGCGGTCGAGTTTGCGGATCGAAGCATGGAAGCCATTTCGTATTACGCGATCATGGCGTCCAGTATTTTGGCCAAAGAACGAGGGCCCTACTCGTCGTACAAGGGTTCGAAGTGGGATCGTGGATTACTACCCATCGACACCATTGATTTGCTGGAAGAGCAACGTGGAATGCCTGTCGATATGGATCGTTCCAGCACCTTGGATTGGCAACCTGTTCGTGACCATGTCCAACAATATGGAATGCGTAACAGCAATGTGATGGCGATTGCTCCGACAGCGACGATTTCCACCATCATTGGTGTGACCCAGTCGATTGAGCCGACCTACAAGCACTTGTTTGCCAAGAGCAATTTGTCGGGTGAGTTCGTTCAAGTGAACATCAACCTCGTCAATGAGTTGAAAGAACGCGACTTGTGGTGCGACGAATTGCTGGAAGCCATTAAATACTGCGATGGTTCCCTAGGCGACATCCCTGGATTGCCGGACGACATCAAGGCCCGATATGCAACGTCGTTTGAAATTGAACCGAAGTGGTTGATCGAGTGTGCCAGCCGTCGCCAAAAGTGGATTGACATGGGGCAGTCGTTGAACTTGTACCTGGATCAGGCGAGTGGCAAGCGATTGGACGACATGTTCCGATTGGCGTGGTCGAAGGGTTTGAAAACGACCTATTACCTGCGGACATTGGGGGCAACTCAAGTCGAGAAGTCGACTGTGGACATTAATAAATTCGGCGTGCAACCACGTTGGATGAAAAGTAAAAGTGCCTCGGGTGATGTGGTGATGGATCGAAATACAGCTGGGAAATCCAACGGTGAATTGAAATCCAACGCGGCTGGAATCCCAGCAGTTCTTGATGCCAATGCAATTGTCGGGATCAACGACGCTGACTCAGTCATCAATTCGCCAGACGATTTTCAAATGCCGGAACAACAACCTGAGGTCAAAGCTTGCAAAATCGATGACCCCGGGTGCGAGTCTTGCCAGTAGTACGGATTTTTAAATAGCGAGCTTTGGGGGTCAGTGGAGGCTGGAGTGATTCAGCCTTCTCTGCCCCTGGCTTGCTTGATTTCATATTTTAATATTTGTGGTTTTGCCAAAGAGAACGGAGCTCAAAAATATGTCGATTGATTTTGAAGAAAAAATCGAAGAGAAAGTGGTCGTCAAGGGGAAGGGGTCCCGGATTGATGCAACGGAGAAGCGTTTGATCAATTGTCACCAAGTCGATGTGAATCAACTGATGCCCCTCAAGTACAACTGGGCATGGGAACATTACATCAATGGTTGTGCCAATCATTGGATGCCGACGGAAGTCCCCATGAACAAGGACATCGAAATTTGGAAATCGAATCAATTGACGGCCGATGAACGCCAGGTCATCTTGCGCAACCTGGGATTTTTCTCGACAGCCGAAAGTTTGGTCGGTAACAACTTGGTGCTGGCCATTTTTAAACATGTGACCAATGCCGAATGCCGCCAGTATCTGTTGCGTCAGGCTTTTGAAGAGGCCGTGCACACCCATACGTTCTTGTATGTTGTGGAAAGCTTGGGCTTGGACCAAGGCGAAATCTTTAACATGTATCGAGAGGTTCCGGCGATTGCACGCAAGGATGCCTTCGAGATGGAATTGACTCGCGAGGTATTGGACCCTGACTTCACAACACAAACGTTCGAGGGTCAGCAGGCATTTTTGAAAAACTTGATTGGCTATTACCTGATCATGGAAGGAATTTTCTTCTATACGGGTTTTGTCATGATCTTGTCGTTCCATCGTCGTAATTTGATGAAGGGGATTGGCGAGCAATTTCAGTACATCTTGCGGGATGAGACCATTCATTTGAACTTCGGAATTGACTTGATCAATGGAATCAAAGCCGAAAATCCTGGCTTGTGGACTCCCGAGTTTCAAAAGCAAATGATCGCTCGAGTTCGCGAGTCTGTGGAATTGGAATTGGCCTACGCTTCGGATTGTTTGCCCAATGGTGTTTTGGGCTTGAACTCCGAACTGTTTCGCGACTACGTCCAGCACATCGCCGATCGTCGTTTGGAGCGAATTGGTTTGCCAACCCAATACAACAGCTCGAATCCATTCACTTGGATGAGCGAGACGATGGACATTCCCAAAGAGAAAAATTTCTTTGAGACCCGAGTGACTGAATATCAAACGGGCGGGGCTCTGGATTGGGATAGCTAATCCGAACAAGTGTTGACATCAAGAATATGAAAAAAGCATCTCTCGTTGAGGGGTGCTTTTTTTTGTTTGTCGTATTGAAAGTCCCCGTTGTTTGACGTGATGAGGCTGAATAACTCACGGCATTTTTGTGATACCCTCAGTTCGGGATAAATAGGCCTGCTGTGGTTCGCGTCATTGTTGATTTCAGCAAGTGATAATTTTTGCCAGGCAGGATTCCTGGCAGCGAATTTAGGGAAACAATTTGATTATGGCTTAAACCGAATTCAGGTTGGTAGTGTTTGGCTGTG
>JBGSIY010000161.1:0-1908 GCA_041742275.1 Pirellulaceae bacterium
GCCGCACGTCGGTGATCACCACATCCAGCGGTTGCGTGCGGGCAATCGCAATCGCTTCTTGACTATTGGCGGCAATGTGAACTTGGCACCCTAACTCTTGGCCAACTTTTTGCAGCCCCCAACAAATGGCTTCTTCATCTTCGACAATCATCAAGTTCCTGGTCATGATGTCCGCTTTTGGCAATGCAGCTTGAAAACAAAATCGAAAATGAGTCCCGAGGATAACTGTCGAGGCCCTGGCCCCGTAGTGGGGAGTCGAGACCCCCTTGATACTGGTGTTTATTGTAACGTTATTCTGCCAGTGCGTCTGAAGAATTGTCGCGAAAATAGTTTGCAGCAAGTGGCGACGACGGTGGTTTTCCTGCAGGCAGGGTCCCGACGGGGAGATCTGTGTTCGAGGTGTAGGGCAACTTGCCAATGTGTAGCAAGAAGCCGAATGAATTGCTGGTCAAGCCAATAGAATTTTTGCGAAGTGAAGCCGGTGGGGATACGGGGGTTGCGCTGCTCCCGAATGCTCCTGGCTTGCCCAGGAGATATATCCGTTTCCTGCTAACTGACGCCTTTGGCTCTGCGAACGATCAAAAAAACGCAGCTATCCAAGAGCGAAAGGCGACAATAAAAGCCGGATGATCTTTCGCAAGACCCACTGCCGGGATGACGAGTAGAGTCGATGTTAGAAACCCAATTCAGTCATGTCCACTATTTCTCCCCCGTGAATCGTGCTTAAGGCCTGCCAAACTGGCAATGAGATGGAATCGGATATGGTGTGCGTCGAACCATCCATAAAGTTAGCATTCACGACATTTCCCAAATGATAACTGCGGGCGGTGATGGCCGCGTAAGTCGGCTGAGTGGCACTGCGCCCCTCTTGTACTGAGTTGAAGTCGATATCGTAAAGAGCTCCCGACAGATTGTAGTTGACCTTGGTGTTGGGTGTGAAGGTCGTAGTGAATCCGCTGTGATGAACGCGCCCATCGGGCCATTCCGTATGGCCGGTATTGCTGTTGATGTTAGGTCCCAATTTGGCATCGCCCGTTAGGCCATCGAAGGCATTGGGGTCTGCAGGTGGCGTGGGGCCGGGGTCCGCCGTGTTGCGAATGTAAGACGTGAAGGCCTTGACCTCCGCGGCACATAACGTGTTGCTCGTTCCATCGCCGATGATTCTGACCCGACTATTGACATAAAACGGACCCAAGGGGCGTTGGGCTCCCGTGGGATCATATACGAGCCATGTTCCCATATTAAATCCATAGTTTTGTGGATGGACGAAGGGGGCACCATCCTTCGTACGAACAAAGTCATTGATTTCACTGGCGCATTGATACAATGGAATCCGCATCGTTGGGACACCCGTCGCTGTCTGCACATCCCACGCCATGTTCAAATCCACCATTTCATAGGCATGAGCATTTTCGATATAGGGTAGCAAACGCCCATGAATGGACCATGAACCATTGTTGCCGCTCAAGATCGAACCCGGCACAATTTCAAAACTCGGCGGAAAATGTTGACGCGCGGAAAAATAGTTGTGACACGCCAGGCCAATCTGGCGTAAGTTGTTCAAGCAACTCGTCCGCCGCGCTGCCTCGCGAACTTGTTGTACCGCCGGCAATAGCAACCCGATCAAGATTCCAATGATGGCAATCACGACTAGGAGTTCGATGAGCGTAAAGCCCCGCAGGCGATTGTTTAAGTGTTTTGTCTGCATTTTCTCATTCAGTGAATTAAACAGTGTGGACAATGTTCCCACTGGTTGACGACAAAAGCAAAAGCTGTGCCACTGCCCATCGAATTTAATGGATGGCCAAACACCATCAAATCCGCTTGTTCTATACTAATCACCAACTCCGCTCTTGGGCCATAGAGTCTGTTTTTATGACAGGCGTGTCACTCGAAGCGACAAAATCG
>JBGSIY010000162.1:0-2602 GCA_041742275.1 Pirellulaceae bacterium
CCAAAGAAGAAGCGGGTTTCGAAGTCTACGATCTGCAACAATTAGAGCCAACCACAATCGTCACCATGCTGCAACCCCTGGTGCCCAATGCCAAGTTGACGATCGATGCGATCGAAAAAAAAATGACCGCATTTGCCAAACCAACGGAACATAAAGTGTTGCGGGGTGCCTTGGATAAATTGCAAGCTTTAAAGACTGACAACGGGCCTCCTGTAGTTGCCACCTATGCCTTGGAAGACGTCAACCCTACGACGGCCACTGCACTTCTTGCCACCCTGGCACCTCAGGCCCAGGTGACGGTTGATGTCGCCTCGAAACAGTTGATCGTGTTAGGAAATGAAGAAACCCAGAAGGCCGTTTCGAATGTGTTATCTCAGTTGAACCTGGGCAACGAACAAGCGAACGCCGTTTCTGCAAAATTCTATCCTTTGCATTCCGCCCTTTCGGAAACCGCTCTGACGTTGGTTACCGAACTTGCGCCCAGTGCAAAATCGCAATGGAATGCCGCATCGCAGCAGTTGTCGGTTATTGCCTCCAGCCGCGATCACGAACGGGTATCAGCGTTGATTCAGGAGCTCATTCAGTCTCAACCGCCCGCTCAAAAATCGCGGTTGGTTGTCTATCCGCTTCCCGCCGATTTGCGGGCGCGATTTGACGCCGTGCTGGCTGCGTCGGCACCAGAATTGACACAAGTTAAAGTACTTGAGGAACAGCGCCCTGGCGAGTTGGCGGTTCTGGCGAGCGACGTCGAACACAGTTTAATCGAACCAATAATCAAGCAACTTCTGCAACCAATCGACGGAGTCGAAACCTTTAAGGTCCGCGCCTACGCTATCGGTGATTCCGAGCCAGGGCAAGTCATCGAATTCCTTCAAGGGATATTTACTGACGTCAAAATCGTTGCGGACCCCCAAGGTTTCCGTTTGTTAATCTGGGCTTCCGATACCATTCATGCGGACATTGACGAGGCGTTAAAGCAACTGACTCCTGAGCAACCCGCCGCGGGAAACAATCCGAATTCGTTACAGTCCTATCGATTGCAATCCGGCAAGGCGACTGAGGTCAGCAAGATGCTGGTACAGTTGGTGCCACGCATGGAACTAATCGCCAATGATGATCAAGGGTTGATCGTCGCTTGGGGACGCCAAATGGATCACGAAAAACTTAAACTTGCAATCTCTCAAATCAACTTGCCCGATGATCCCAAAAGTCTGTCGGTAGAGCTATACTCGACCGGAAAAATGGACGCTCAACAAGCTGCAGCCTTGTTGACTAAAATGCTACCCGACATCACAGTGATCCCACAATTGACAACTTCGTCAGTTACGGTGATGGCGCGAGGCGAGCAACACAAACTGGTTCGTCAAACATTGGAACAGGTCAGTGACATTGGTGAAAATGAAGGACCATTTACTCTCAATGTCTACCGCGTCGAACGAACCGGGAGCACAGCAGCCTTGTCAGCCATCAGCCCGTTGGTCCCCCAAGCCAAGTTGGTCGTTGGAGCCTCTACGTTGCAAATCATCGGTTTGGCGACCGCTCGCGACCACAAACGCATTAGTGAATTGGTTGGTTTGCTGGAAACGGATATGCCGGACACCCATGGCCTGGTTCTGAAAACCTATGAACTGCGAAACGATTTGGCCAGCCAAGTTCGACCTATTCTGCAAGCTGCGTTGCCGGCCCTGAAAATGATTGGGACGGATCCCGGATTTTTTGCTGTTTGGGCCAGAGCGGAGGAACACGATCGCCTGAAGGAAATGATCGCTGACGCAGAACGGCAGCTGACCCCCGGAACCAAAACGTTTCGTACGTTTGAACTGCAAAACGTAACGGCCCTGCAAGCAAAATCAGCCCTGGCCTTGCAACTACCGCCGTTGTCATTCGTCGAATTGGCAAATGATCGTTCCCTGACCATCCTGGGAACAACCGACGAGCAGGAAAAAGTGGCAGCCTTGTTACAAGATTTGGAATCGGCGGTGATTCCTCCCGATGATCGACAAATCATGGCCTATCATGTTCCGGACACGTCGCTGACATTATTGATCGAATCACTGCCGCCAGAATTAACAACCCAGGCGCAGATCAAAACCGATTTGGAATCAAACTCCCTCGTCGTCAATGCCCCTGCCAACATTCAAACCGAACTCAAACAAGTTATTGAGGATTTACAAAGAACGCTCCCCAAGCTGGATCGTCCTCTGCCTCGAATATACCCGGTCGATCGTTTGCAAGTTCGCGATTGGCAGGTTCTCCTGGCTCAGGTCGCGCCGACTGCCACTGTTGTATTTGATCCAGGCTCGGGCAATTTGGTTGTGACCGCGCCCAAAATGGTTCATACAACTATCGAACAACTGATGGAGAGTTTCCGAACGACCTTGACTGATGGTCGTACCATGCGCGCCTATCGCGTGTCACGTGCCGATTTGTTAGTTGCCTCCACGGCCATCGCAGACCTTGTACCTCAAGGAAAAATTACGACCGACCCCACGACCAAGAGTCTGATTGTGCTGGGCAACGAGTCGGAACATGAAACGGTAATGGCGGCCATCGAACAAATCGATCTAAACGCCCCCAATGCTTCCGTTCCCCAAGTCTATCC
>JBGSIY010000163.1:0-3393 GCA_041742275.1 Pirellulaceae bacterium
ATTTTTTCAAAATGACGTTTAAACGAGTTTCAGGTTCGCTCTTTCGGAATCGAACCAAGACTTTGATTCCGCGATCGAGCTGGCCTCGGGGATGGCATCACTCTTGTAGTCAAACCATTCTGGTTGGAAGGGAATAAACCCATGCCCGCCAGGTTTTTGGCCATTTTTGATCGCGAGACGAGTTGTCAAGGCGATGACTGCGTCGGCCAGCGCTTGTGGACCATTGCAGCGGGTTTGGTTGGCGGGATCGCCGGTGGAAATGCACCATGCCCAGTGTTCGATTTCTTCGCGATATCCTCGGCTAACGGGACCGCCGGAGGCCGCGGCTTTTGCGTTGGCATAATCTCCACTGGCCGAAGTATCGAGAATGGCGCCACTACCTTTGGCCGTTACGCCGACTTTGGTATTTGTCCCTTGAATCGGGTAGATCATAACCTCTTGTTCCTTGTCCAGCACCAACGTCCCTTTGATTCCGAGCACGACTTCACCGTAGCCGCCATAACCGTTGCCGTTGATGGACGAGTAGCTGACCACGATTTTTTTGTCGTTATCGGCTTCGTAAGACGGGACACCCGATTGTGGGTCGGGTACCTGATTAATCGTGTCCTTGTAACCCACATCAAAATCATACCCGTAGCCTTGGCCTGGAAACTCGAACATGCAATAAACGTGGTCGTCGGCATCCCGGTCCGCAGGGAATAAATGTCGACCGCCGACAGCATGGACTGAGAGCGGATGAACTTTCTTGCCTTTTTCACGGCTGAGTGCTGAGATAAAGATACTAGCGGCGTCTAATTGGTGGCTACCGAGTTCGGCCATCAATCCGCCACCGGTGCGATCCCAGAGACGCCATCGCAGCAACTCTTCCAAGGCGGATCGATTTCTTCCGGTTTGGCCGATTTTGGCGTCGATATAACCATGTTTCAAAGCATCGACGTTTTGATCCGCATCCATCGCTTGCCACTGAGCCAATTGTTTTTCCAACAAACGGCGATCGACTGAGGCCGTAGCTGGGTCGCGCAACGCCTCTTCGAAACGTTTGAGTTGGGTCATAATTGAGTCGATTTTCTTACCCGTATTGACTTGGATTTCCCCGCCCGGAAGGGGCGGACACCAGGTGTCGGAACCGGGACGATTATTGCGATGCCATTGGGCGCGAATATGGTGAACTTCTCCCAACAGTCCCCAACGGATGAGGTTTACAGCATTGTCATATAAAATGCTGTAGTGGCGTTGGTGTCCGATCGACATGAACGTCTGGGTGTCGTAGGCCGTCCGTGTCATCAGTTTACACTGGGCGATATTATGGGCCATCAATTTTTCGCACAGGACATGTTTGCCCGCCTGCATTGCGGCGATCGCGACGGGAGCGTGCAAATGAAGCGGCAGAGCGATGATCACTCCTTCGACATTCGGATCATTAATCGCTTCTTCCCAGCCATTAGAGTAGACCTGGATATGCTTCCTGGCCTCCGTTTCATCTTTGTAGCCGTAGACGGAAATGAGGCCCGGCCGAACCTGCGCGGTGCTGGTAGTGGCCCAGTCACCATGAAACGCGCGGTGGACGCTGGAGGGGCGGATGTCGCAAATGGCAACAACATCGACATAGTCTGGAGAGAGGGACCCAATCAATACATTGCCTTCATCACCTGTTCCGATGATACAAATTCGGGTCGGGCGGCGTGGGCGTTCGTAGCCAAAATACATACCACCAATGCCGGCAGCTGTGATTCCGCCTGCGGCGATCGTGCGAGTCAAAAAATCCCTACGGGACATCTTGTCGTAAGCGGAAACAGCGGAGTAGTAATTTTCAGTTCCAACTGCTTTTTCTTCGGGAGTTAAGTTCATCATCGAAATACCGTGATTTGGTTTTTTAAAATTTGAAACGCTCAGACGTTGCTTGGAAGCAGACGGAGACAATTGACCCATTCGCGC
The DNA here is from genome assembly GCA_041742275.1 of Pirellulaceae bacterium. Taxonomy (GTDB): domain Bacteria; phylum Planctomycetota; class Planctomycetia; order Pirellulales; family Pirellulaceae; genus BJ22. Next base: position 1,936 of record JBGSIY010000163.1, read on the forward strand.
TCAAGACGATGGGGAATCCGAATTGTTTAAATTGTTCGGTTTAGAAAACAAGGCGTCAATGCCCAAGTACTTGCCCGCTCCGACGGTTGCCAAAACGACCAAACCGAACATTTCAATCATTTGATAGAAAGTGGGCGTGGAACCGGGGAGCCACGGGGGCTGAGTGGCGACAATGGACAGGAGAAATCCGGCTGCCAACAGCGCACTCCAACGCGTGAAAAGTCCAAAAATCAATGAGAGGCCAATGGTTGTATCAAACCAGGGGATGATTCGATTGATCCATTTGATTTTGCTATTGGGTTGATCGAAAGGACGATGAATCGAAAGGGGTTTCGTCACGAGTTGTTCGTCCACACGCAGATCGTTCACCCTTGTTTCTAACGAATCCCAAATGGCTTTGACTTCAGAGGACCATTGCGACACTTTTTTTGAACGATCCGAACGAATCGAGGCGACTTGGTCTCGCAGAGAGCCAACTTCTTCGGCAATTTCTTCTTTGGCTGCGCCGTCCCGATCGAAACCGACGAGTCGGTCGCGGGTTGAATAGTGAGCAATCAATTCCACGCGATTGTTACTGAGCCAATTTTCGAGTTCTTGTTTGTGATGAGCTAGAATTTGGTCCAGTTGATTTAGCTGTTGACGAATTACGAGAATCAGTTTGCTGGCCTCGTCTCTTTGTTGTTGAAGTTGTTTGGTATCAATATCTTTTTTTTCGTTTTCTTTCGCGTCAACAATCAGCTTATCAATTGTATCGCGGCGGAGTTGAATTTCCCGCTCGAATTCCTGACTACCGAGGCGGTAATAGCTGGCAGCTTGATCCGCAAAATCTTCCCACAGCAGAAACGTAAGACGAGGGTTAATGGATACTTCGGGCTTGTCCTCAAGTTGTGTTTTTTCCACGCACAAGAGCAAACTCGCGTCCTCATCCTCCAGCATCGAGTGAAAATATTTGGCGAGGGGACCACGAGCGGATTTGAGAAACGGGACCGCTGAAAAATCGCCGTCTTTTAGTTTTGAGGTGCCCTCAATATAAAAATGCGAGCCGATTGCCAACCGTAAAGCAATAACTGAGATAATCACGCAAAGAAATTGCGTTCGAGAAAAGCAAGAAATCAAATCACCACCTTGAGGTCAAAAAGCCAATTCTCAAAATATATGTTTCTAACTCCCCTATTTTACACCGATAAATCATTTGTGGGTGTAACGGGAATCGAATTTTAGACTCAATTTGCCTTTTCAGCGGGGGACTCTGATTGTAATCGTTCGAATTCCAAAAGATCGATTGCTTTTTGCTGTTCATCGGCCAATTCATCTAGCCCCAATTCGTTATAAACGTTCATCAATGCCTTACGCACGACGGCCGATTCCGGGGCGGTTTTTAATACGGTTTCGAAGTCTTGTCGCGCCAACTCAAAATTCTTTTGCAGAACATGAATTTCGCCGCGAGTCACTAGAAAG
>JBGSIY010000164.1:0-2413 GCA_041742275.1 Pirellulaceae bacterium
AACAGGGCCAAGTCAGCGTCTTTGCCCACCTCCAAACTCCCCACACGTTCGCTGATTCCGAGAACACGAGCGGCATCAGAAGTGATGGTCGCCAAGGCTTGTTCGAAACTTAGTCCGTTGGCCGCAGTAATCGCTGCCTCAAATAAAACGACACGCGTCTTGGGCACATAACCCTCATAGCCACTTTGCATGACCACGGGGATCCCAGCGGCAACTAATTTACTGGCCGTTTCGAAACTCAAGTTTTCAAATTCGCCGGCCGTCCGTGTCATGGACGGATGCAAGAAAACGGGGATCCCGGCATCGCGAATGGAATCGATCAACAAATACGATTCCGCAGCCCCATCCAGCCAAACGCGAACATTGAACTCTTCTGCCAAACGCAATGCCGTACTGATATCCTGTGCTTTATTTGCGGTCACCAGTAGCGGGAGTTCTCGATTCAATACGCAACCTAACGTCTCGAGACGGAGGTCCCGATCAGGAGGTGCCGCCTCGGATTCTTTTATGGCTTCGACATCGTTGGCAGAAGATTCGTTAGCAGCTTTGGCATCCTCGGTTCCAGAGGCTGCCGACTTTTTTTGTTTTTCTAAAAAATCATTTTGCTTTTTGACATAATCTTGTGCCTTGATCAGCTCCTGACGCAATATGGCCATTTGTTTGCTCCGCGTTCCTGGAGAACCACTATCTCGATTGGCTCGAGGTCCCAACGTCGCCACTACCGCGGCCGTTTCGACCAAAGCCGCTTCTTCTGCCGTATCACCCACCGTTTTCATTATCAACGTTTGTCCAGAAATAAGTTCCCCCATGGAGTTGCCTGTGTGAATCGTAGTCACCCCGAATCCGCGGAGGTAGCCAATCAGCTCTTCGCGAACGTTGACCGCATCCAAAGCGCGTAGTTCTGGCTGGACTGCACCACTTCGATCCAAATGATCTTGGTCGTGTCGCTGATTGTAAATTCCAGACAAGCCGACGGTGGCGCGAGCATCGATCAATCCCGGGGTCACGATCTCCGCGTCAACAACGGAGTACCCGTTGGGGATACGAGTCGTGTCTGCCGATCCAATGGCTTCAATTTTCCCGTCCGCGCCAATCACGATGACGCCGTTAACGATGGCGTTGCCCGCATTGGCAACGTCAGAATCCCCGCCTTTTACTCCATCTCCGGCCATCGTGTAAATCGTCTTCGCACGTACGGCCAATTGGGCGTCGAGCGTCGAAGGGAAAATCAAACAGACGGTCATGCCAACCACGGCCAGTAAACGAAACGTTGCGCCGCGAACTTTTATCGGGCGAAATGCCATCGCCGGAAACGTAATCGCGCCGGACGGCCCGCGTGGGTTCTCAGAAGTCTGCATTGATGTAGGAGCTTGATTTCGCATTAAAACATTTCTGGTCTGATTACTCATTATTCACATCCAATTTCAATTGTTGCATCATCAATTCGTGGAAGCAGCAGAAGTAGGGAGTTTGGTCGTGGCTTGCGCCATAGCCGCCGACAGCATAGAGTCGATGGTCCGGATTGTTGCGGTCGAAGACCCGTTCCCCTTCCACCCAGGTCTCGAGGACTTTGGTATAGACACTCAGTGGGTCGCCATCGAGGAGGATAAAATCGGCGTCCTTTCCGGGAACAAGAGATCCGGTGCGATCGGCCAGGTCGAGCATCAGGGCTCCATTGAGCGTCAGTGCCTTCAACGCTCCCTCTCGCGACATGCCCCCGCGCACCGCCAATGCCGCGGAGCGGAAAAAGAATCGGGAATCGGTAATAAAGTCATCGGTATGAAATCCGACCAGGACCCCGGCCCGTTCCAAAATGCCACCCGTTTCAAATGACAAATCCAACGCTTCGAGTTTCCCCCCCGGGCTATCGATGACAATGATCGAACAAGGAACACCCGCGGCTGCGATTTGTTCTGCGACCTTCCACCCGTCGCTCACGTGATGCAACACCACGCGCAAGTCATTTTCAACGGCCAAACGCAAAACAGTTACGATATCGTCATGGCGATGGGTATGGTGGTGGACGACACGGCGTTTTGAAAACACCTCCAACATGGCATCTAATCCGATATCACGGGGCGGCAATTTGGCGGGATCCCCGGCCGCTCGCTCAATTTTTGAACCGTACTCTCGGGCCTTGATAAAATGCTGTCGCACTAAAGCCGCCGACTTGCCCCGCGTTCCTGGAAAAGGACCGCCTGATTCGCGCATCGGATTGGTACCGTTAGCCATTTTCAAGCCACCCATGATCCAACCGTCGTCCGCCTTGATCATCATATCGTCGATGGTTTGAGCGTTTCGCAATTTTACGTACACCGTTTGGCCGCTGAGCAGATGCCCCGATCCCGGCATGATATTCAATGTCGTCAAACCGCCTGCTTGGGCGCGTTTGAAACCTGAATCCTTCACATTG
>JBGSIY010000165.1:0-3119 GCA_041742275.1 Pirellulaceae bacterium
GTTTGCTGGTTGCGCCCAAGGGACAGGGGCACATGGTGCGGGGCGAGTTCGAAAAAGGGGGCGGTGTTCCCTGTTTGTTGGCTGTCGAAGAAGGGGCGCCGATCAACGTCATGCAGGTTGGACTGGCCTATGCTTGGGCCATTGGCGGAACGCGAGCGGGCGTTATTCAAACCACAATCGCTGCCGAAACCGAAACCGATTTATTTGGCGAGCAAGCCGTTTTATGTGGCGGTTTAACACAATTGGTCCAGGTTGGATTTGAGACGTTAGTGGACGCCGGTTACCAGCCAGAGCTCGCCTACTTCGAATGTTTGCATGAACTAAAAATTATCATCGATCTCCTTCATCAGGGAGGCATCGAGCATATGCGAAGTCTGATCTCGACCACGGCCGAATACGGAGATATTACTTGCGGCCCGAAGATCATCGACGATACCGTTCGCAACAATATGAAGTTGCTTCTTGAACGCATTCGCTCCGGTGCGTTCGCGCAAGAATTTTTGCGGGAATGTGAGTCGGGCCAACCGACACTTTCCGCCGCGCGTGATGCGATTGGAAAAACAAAAATCGAAATTGTCGGCAAGGAACTAAGACGCATGATGCCGTGGATCCAAGACGAATGATTTCCCAGAAAGAAGAGACGCCCAATTGGAAGTCAGCCGCGCCCCCAGTATTCGAAGCTCAAGGCAGGGGTGCGTTGAAGTGGCTGTTGATGGTACTGGGTTTGTGGTTTGTGTTGATTCTGGCGGGGATGACTGTATACCAAGGCGAATATCGTTCACTAAAATTTTGGGTAGCGGCCACTCCACTGGTGTTCTTTGCAGGAATCTGGCTGTTTTCGCTTTTTCTCCGGGCCAGATGGAGTCGGAGAACCGAATGACCGAAAGAGCGAATCGAATTGGGTTCGAGGAGGAAGAGTACCCAAAAATTCATGTGTATCGAAAAACGGGACCCGAATCTCCGAGCATGCCGAAAATGAGGCAATTCTTGGTTAACCTCGCGCGTTTTTTGCGGCTAAGGGCACAAGCTCAACGGTAGTGCGTGACATTGAACGATTTGGGTTTCCCCGCATAGTTTTTCAATCTATGATGCCTTGAGCCCTCGATGGTCGATTAAAAATATGATGTCGATCAAGACATGGCGTAGGGAAATAGGGCCGATATCCCTGCCGTTGACCAGGGCGTTGATCAGGGCGAGGGGTTGTTGCCCCGGAAGTCCCCCCCACTGCTGGGTTGCGGGGACTAGTAATTCGTCGTTGGCCATGCGACATTTTCCGATTTGCCACCTTTGGCTTTTCCACTGATAACCACATTTTCTTTTGAATTTGAGTTCGATTCACAGATGCAAAATTCTCACCCCAAATGGATTTCAACAGTATTGTGGCTGGCTGCAGCTTACAATGTCGGTTGGGGTATGTGGGTTGTGCTCTTCCCTCAGGCTTTTTTTCTGTGGGTGGGGATCGAAACGATCAACTATCCGGCCATCTGGCAAGTTGTGGGGATGATCGTGGGTGTTTATGGGATCGGATATGCGATTGCCGCTCGACATCCCTTTCGTCACTGGCCGATCGTACTGGTCGGCTTATTGGGTAAGATTTTCGGGCCTTTAGGATTTTTTATTGGATGGCTAACGGGAGGAATGCCGCTTGAATTCGGTTGGATGTTGATCACGAACGATCTAATTTGGTGGGTACCTTTCACGGCGATTTTGTACCTGAGCCTGAGATGGCACAGTGATCCTAGCAGAGATGTCTTCGTTTCTTCTCAGCGTGAAGAGCCGATTCGCTCGTTGAAGAGTCAAAGATGCGAGACTCTGGAAAAATTATCGTTCAAGGGCCCCACTCTAGTCGTGTTCCTGCGTCATGCGGGGTGTACGTTTTGCCGTCAGACCCTGACCGATTTGCGGGCCATTCGCGACGACTTGGATGAGCTTGGTTTTTCCGTGGCGATCGTCCACATGGGATCGCCCATGGACGGTACTGTGATGTTAGCCAAATATGATTTGGATCATTTTCATCATTTCAGCGACCGGCAATGTCGTCTCTACCGGGCCTTCGGTTTAGAACGGGGAACATTCAGTCAAGTCTTCTCGTGGCGTGTTTTAAGCCGTGGCTTCGCGGCGGCTCTCGGGCGGGGGCACGGGCTAGGAGCGGTTCAAGGCGACGGTTTCCAGCTTCCGGGCATTTTTGTATTGCATGATGGAAAAGTGTTGTTGGCTCGCCCCGCGGCCGACGCTTCTGAGCGGTTTGACTACCTGGGAATGGCTCAAAAAGCTTTTGACCTAATTCCTTCCAAGGCTGGGTGTGATCACTCGACTGCCCAGGCGGCTCGGAACGTCAACAAAGCGAGCCACGTTCTCTAAGGAATTGTCCGGAACTAAACCGGCGATTTGGGTCAATGTCGCGCGGCTCTCCGAGCCGTGATTTCTCGACTCGAAGAGTCGACCTGCTAACTTTAATCCGGGAACTTAATTCCGGACAATTATTCAGCCTGTTTACAGCTTTACCACACGTTAGCCAAAACACGTGGGAACAGATTCGTTTTCGAGAGCAGCTTCGTTTATGTCTGCAGGCCGAGATTTTCTAGCCTTGCTCAGCGTTGGCACAAACCATTTGCCAGGTCTTGAATTTTTGTACAAGTGTCTTGGCGTGGGCTGCCCCATGTGCTTTGGCTATTGCTTTTTGACAAGTGTTAAGATCACGTCCATAAGAAATCAGGTTGGCAGCGTAAACGATGTTTCCGAGATAGTTAAGGTTCCGTGGATTCAACATTTTGGGATCGTGGTGCAGGGCCACAGCATCTACCGTTTCCTGAGGCAATCCCCAGACTTCCAGCAACAACCCTCCGATGGCAGCATGAGTGCAACCGATTACGGCGAGTTCGGCCTCTAAATCCGTGCAATCATTATCTCTGGCAAATTTCAGAGCCTCGGCGTAGCGTTCGGTCAATCGATCCAGCAACACTACTTTGCCGATGTCATGCAATAACGTCGCCGTGAAAGCTGTGTCCATTTCTTTGCTGGAAAGTCGTTCATGTTGACAAATGAGCCTTGCCGTCAAACCTGAGCGGAAGGAATGTGTGAACAATGATTCAACGGAAAGCCCATCAATTTGCGGAAGG
>JBGSIY010000166.1:0-2523 GCA_041742275.1 Pirellulaceae bacterium
GTCGGCGATTCGCTGGGGCAAAAGTTATCCGGCGGGGCTCTGCTGATGCGGTGCCTAATCTTACGACGACTGATGCGCAACCATCTGTTGAACTCCAACGAAAAAAATGTGGGCGTGCTGATCCCTCCCAGTGTTGGCGCGGTGATCGTCAATCTGGCTTTGGCCCTCGATAAACGAGTTGCCGTTAATCTGAACTATTCCGTCTCTTCGGAAATTATGGATTTCTGCGTCGACCAAGCGGAGATTCAACATGTGTTGACGACCGATAAAGTCATGGAAAAATTTGCGTTCGACTTTGGATCCAAAAAATCTCTACTGGATGATTTACGCAGCAAGGTATCGTTATTCGATAAACTGATCTGTGCCGTCCAAGCCTATATTTGCCCCCGTTTTGTGCTCGAATGGATGCTGGGACTCGGGACGATTCAGCCAGACGACGTGTTAACGCTGGTCTTCACGTCCGGCTCAACGGGCAAACCCAAAGGTGTCATGCTCACGCACCAAAACATTGCCTCGAATGTGGTGGGGATTGAACAAGTCGCCAGTTTGACAGATCAAGATATTTTTGCAGGTGTGCTGCCGTTCTTTCATTCCTTTGGCTACACCGTTTCGTTATGGAGTGCGATGAGTTTGAATACAGCGGGCGTGTATCACATCAGCCCGCTCGATGCGCGACAGGTGGGTAAATTGGTGGAGACCTATCGAGCCACGCTGCTATTGGCTACTCCCACTTTCTTACGAGGGTACCTCAAACGCTGCACGCCGGAAGAATTTCAATCACTAGATCTCGTGGTGGTCGGCGCGGAAAAAATGCCAATCGAGCTCGCCGATGCCTTCGAAAAACGCTTCGGCAAACGCCCGACCGAGGGCTATGGAGCGACCGAACTTTCCCCACTGGTCTCTGTCAATGTGCCCGATTCTCGTCGTCGCGATCAATTTCAAATCGATAGCAAGGAGGGGACCGTTGGACGGCCGATTCCCAATGTGGCGGCCAAAATCACCGACCTCGATACCGGCGAAGTCCTCGGAGTCAACCAACCAGGTATGCTCTGGATCACCGGACCCAATGTTATGAAAGGCTATTTGAATGAGCCAGAAAAAACGGCTGAAGTCGTGGTCGATGGCTGGTACAAAACTGGCGACGTCGGCCTGATCGATCAAGATGGTTTTATCAAACTCACCGGACGCATGAGTCGCTTCTCCAAAATCGGCGGTGAAATGGTTCCGCATGTGGCGATCGAGGACGAGTTAATGCGATTAGAGGGGGGCCAAGACGAGCAGCAATCGTTGGCCGTTACGGCTGTTCCCGATTCTCGCAAGGGTGAACGACTCCTTGTGCTGTATACGCAATTGAGCCGTACGGTAGAAGAACTTCGCGCCGGGCTTTCGACTGCTGGTTTTCCCAACTTGTTCATTCCATCGGCCGATAGTTTTATCCGCGTGGAATCCATCCCCGTTCTGGGTACTGGCAAGATTGATCTCAAGGGGTTGAAGGACCTTGCTCTTCAATTAGGGGCCGAACAATAACAATCACCTATTTCTTTGGATTTTTCTCGATCCCCCAACGGCCGAGACGGACTCCGTTTGTAGGCGGAACTTAATTTTTGATTTGTCCAAGCTGCGTTTTCCGGCCGCAGAGGCGGATATTCCGAACGGGTAGGGTCACGATGGACCGTTCGACTTCGGTCCGTACAAAATCAGGCTCACGGGCAGACTCAGGCTACCGGGCAGAATCAGGCTCCGGGCAGAATCAGGCAATGCGGAAGGGGAAGGCAATCACTTCTTCAATGGAACGGGCACCGACAACTTGCATCAACAGGCGATCGACACCCAGTGCAACTCCGCAGCAATCGGGCAGGCCCGAACGCATCGCCGACAACAATCGGCTTTCTTCGGGCAACGGGACGCCGCCATCGGCCACCCGAAGTCGGTTATTGATTCGGTTGCGCCGCAACAACTCCTCAGCGTCTAACAACTCGTGATAACCGTTGGCCAATTCTTGCCCCTCCAAATAAGCTTCAAAGCGTTGGGCCACCTCGGCACCGCTGGAATCGCGATGGACTTGGGCCAACGCCGATTGACTTGCCGGCCAATCATAAACAATTTCAATGACATTTCGCCCCAAGTTGGGTTGTACCACTTCGGCCAACAACCAATTCAAAATTTCATCTCGATCGGCAGAGTTGCTTATCCATGGATCGCTACTCAGCGACGCGGCGGATTGTTGCAACTGGGCGAGCGTTGCCAGTAACGGGTCGACTTGTACCCATAGTTGAAAAACATCTCGATAGCTCGATTCCACGATATCCCTTTCGGGAAAAAACTCTTTTAGGAACTCACCTAAAAACACTCGCGCGTGTTCGTATGGCACAGCGACTTCATACCATTCGAGCATGGAAAACTCGATATTGTGATTGCCCCCCGTTTCATTGCGTCGAAAGGCATGCGCAGTCTGATAGATTTTTGTGGCACCAGCTGCCAACAATCGTTTCATGGCAAATTCTGGGGAGGTTTGCAAAAACA
>JBGSIY010000167.1:0-3427 GCA_041742275.1 Pirellulaceae bacterium
GAATGTCCCCCTTGAGCGAGGTGGCAATTCTAGCCAAGGTGCCGCAGAACAAACGGGAGATTGTCGCCCTGTTTGATCCGGTACAACGTCTCTTGACGGTTCACTTTTCTTGCTGGTTTTAAACGAATATCAGAGTCGCCATGTCTAAAATCTAGACCATCGCGTCCGATAGCTTTTTGATTTGGAACCGTTTCGCGAGTTCAACTCATTTCGACCTTCATCAGGCGATATTAGGGGACAGGGTTCAATCTTGGCTTGCAGCGATGCGATTGACTGAATTCAAGCCATAGCTGCTAATGCCAATCTCAACGACGACACGATTTTGAGTCGAACATAGGCAACTGAAGGCGTTGATATGAATGCGAGGCGGAAGCCGCCCGAGTGGATCAAAGTCGAATCGAAACGATCTGTCGACTTCAAAACCAAGCGGCTTCCATGCACCTTTGGAAGGTGGCGAAATGATGTTATGAACGTTGTTGATTGACAGGTAAAGGGAAGCGTTGTTATTTCGTTTTCTCGAGCTTGGGTTGCTCCCAAGTGCCGTTGAGTACGGGCTTCTTTTGCCGAATAAAGACGCATGTATGTGGCGTTTGACCCAACGGGCGTGGGCAACCAGTTCGACTCCTTGTCTTTGTCTGGCGATTCTTTCTGGATATAGATGGTCAATCCATCATCGGCGTCTTTCGTCATGCTCGGCAGCATCGGCGAGTTGATGAAGTAGCGATTAATGAGATTGGCCACCAACAGGCATTGAGGAAGCTCGTACATCGTCAACGACCAGAAAGCATTTACCGGCGGGTATTTGCTCAAGGCAAAGCGTCCCACATCTGAATGCTGTAGTAGCGATCCTTCTCGATCGTCGGCACAGAAATCACGATCGTCTCGGCACGCAAATCCAGACCCGCCCAGGAATAGGGCGTGTCCGAATTGGGTGTCTGCACCGCCGTATCGGCTGGCGTGAAGACTCGGTTAATGTTCTTGATCTGGCTCCAGTACGCCTTGAAGTTTGGATCGATCTGGTCCACGTAATAGGCGTACTGGACGCGGTAGTTGTCCGCCAGGGGTAGCCGTAGATTTAGGCTTCCTTGGCGATGGCGCGGGCCCCGGCGGGTGTCACAGCCTCCTCCTGTGCCAATGCGCGCAGAGCGTCTACTGCAGTGAGCGCAATGATTGATGCGATGGCTTGTAATTTAATTTATGCTAATCTCTTTGGTTGGTTTGGACTTTGAGTTTGTGGTTGCGTCGAAACTTCAATTATTTCACCGGTTCAATTTCGTCCAGTTTTCCAAGCCTTGTCGAACCAAGGACCTACCAGCCTTTGCCGGGAAAAACGGGAACCGTTTTCCCGATTCTATTTCTTGGGATACCAAATTTTCGAAGTGCCTAAGTCACCATTAAATTCAAAGGGTGCCAAATCGAAATAGTCAATCGATACAGGCGATCCCAAATCGATACCAAAGTCCAGGCAGTCGTTTGCTGTAAAGGCAAATGCTGCTGTTATTGGAACTTGACCTTCTGCTACCACTTCACCATTTACTTTGAGAGTGACGTCCAATGACGAGCCGCGTTGAGGTGATGTTAATCTCGATATAACATCAATTTTAACTTTTCCAGTGGGTAGTTTTACTTTTGACTTGATTCGCGTTCGATCGATTAAAAAGAGATTGTACTCATAGTTCAAAAAGCCATCTTTTACATAGCAGGTAAGTCCACCAGAAAAACCTCCGAGTGCATAGAGTACTCCGTTGGCATTTTCTGGAACCGTGACCTCCATGCTGACATTGTTGTCGAACTTACCCAATTTAGGCGCTGCAAATTCAGGCATTCGTTTGATGCGCCCGCTGAAGGTCCAATCTGTGTAAGGAGTTGAAGGTGAATCTTCTGGATGGTAAAGAATGGACCATAGACCACCACCGATAGGAAGGTTTTTGTTTTTGGCAGATTCCACCAGAAACATACTCTTCATTTCTGCCAGTTTCTCAGGCATGTCTTTGGCTAAGTCATTAGCCTGACTCCAATCTTTGTCAATATGATAGAGTTCCCAAGTGTCCTCCTCAGGATTCCAGGTCGCCGCACCTGCCGGAAGTCCGGGAATCCAAGGATTGCGAAGGCCGAAAGCAGAAGCAAACCAACCGTCGTAATAAAGACCTCGGCTTCCCATGATATCAAAAAACTGCAGTTTTCTAGTTCCTTCTGCATTTGGGTCGGCAAAGGTGTAATCCATACTCACGCCATTGATCGGATCTTGCGTAAAACCATTAACCACCAAGGGTGCCGGGATATCTAACACCTTATAAATCGTCGGTACGATATCGATTACATGGTGAAACTGCGGGCGGGGTGTTTTGTCACTTTTGATTTTTTTAGGCCATGAGACAGCCATGGGCTGACGCGTGCCTCCAAAATGTGCTGCAACTAATTTTGTTGATCGATACGGTGTCGAGCCAGCCCAGGCCCAACCAGCATTGTACATATTGTCGGTTTTAGGGGATCCCAAAACATCCAGGCCACCCAGTTCTTCTAGGGTGTCAATATGTTGTTGGATGGTCGTAGGAATACTGTTTTGAGCCAGCAATTCGCTGATGGTTCCATTTTGCCCTTCTGCAGAGGAGCCATTGTCACCCCAAATATAGAAAACGATGGTATTGTCAAGTTTGCCTTGTCTTTCGATTTCATCAATAAGCAACCCTACATTGTAATCAGCGTGTTCAGTGAATCCGGCATACACTTCCATTAATCTGCTTTGGAAGGCTCTTTCAGATTCAGGAATCGAATCCCATGCTGTCATGGTTTCATCTCGCTTTGTCAACTGCGCATCTTGGGGAATCCAGCCCAATTCTTTTTGTCTGCGAAAGGCTCGCTCACGATAGGCATCCCAGCCATCATCAAATTTGCCTTTGTATTTATCGGCCCACTCTTTCGCTACGTGGTGTGGACCATGAACAGCACCTGGGGCCCAATACATAAAGAAAGGTTTATCAGGTGCGAAAGCTTGTTGTTCTTTTAGCCACTGAATGGCATCTTCGGCGATATCTTCGGTGAGGTGATAGTAGTCATGGCCTTGCGTCGTTTTGGGATGCTCTACCATGGTTGTGTTTCTAACCATGTGGGGTTCGTATTGTGATGCTTCACCAGCTAGAAAACCATAAAAATATTCAAAACCATAGCCGGTAGGCCAGTAATCAAAAGGACCTTTGGATGTTGTTTGCTCGGCAGGCGTATTGTGCCACTTTCCAAAAGCGCTAGTGTTATACCCATAGGCTTTTAGCACTTCGGCAACGGTTGCCGAAGTTTTAGGAATCGTCCCACTAAATCCGTCCCAATCATTTGCTATTTCGGCAATTTGTCCATTCCCAACTACGGTATGATTTCTTCCAGTAAGTAACGAGGCCCGCGTTGGAGAACACATCGCCGTCGAGTGAAATCG
>JBGSIY010000168.1:0-5155 GCA_041742275.1 Pirellulaceae bacterium
GAGTAAGATCGATGCGTCGATATCTTGAACGGACCTTAGGGATTTGGTTGGGATTGATCCTAGCGATAGGCACCCACAGCGCGGCATTTGCCCAAGATGAATTTAAAGGCCAAGAAGACTTGGACAAAGCGTTTGAGTTGCGAATCAATGTGACCGACACACGCGATTTAGATAAAATTGTGGAATTGTGCGATTCGGCTTTGGAAAAGGGCCTGAGCGAAGCCAATGCGGCACAAGCGAAAGATTTGATGGCGGCAACGCTTGTTTTGCATGCCGAACAATTGTCCGCCATGATCTTTGGTCCCGAGCCCGATCGACGCTGGCGCGTGTTCCGACGCGATGCGTTGAGCCGTTTGAAACGGGCCGTGGAATTGAAACCCGAGGACGGCGTTGCGAACTTGCTCCTGGCTCGGCTCCAAGCTCTCGATGGGGGCGATCGCGAAGAAGCCCGCGCGGCAATCGATCGCGCCATCGCAGCCGCCGGTGACAGTCCCGCTGACTTGGCGAAAGCCCTGGTGATTCGGGCAGCATTGGCCGAAGAAGATGATGCTCGACTGAATGATTTAAATCAAGCTGTGAAGATCGACCCGTCTAATCTGGATGCGATTCGTTCGCGGGCCTTGTTGTACGCCCAGATGGAACAGCCAGAGAAAAGTATCGAAGATTTTAAAAAGTGGATGGAGTTAGAGCCAGAGAATATGACTCCCGCCCTGTTGGGGATTCAGACTTTGCTGGATTTAAAACGGGACGATGACGCCAAAGCTCTGTTGGATAGCGCCATTGAGAAGGCACCCGAATCCTCTACGCTGTTGGCCTTTCGAGCTCGATTGTTGTTGGACAAGAAAGAAAACGAATTAGCTTTGAAAGATGCCGAAAGCGCACTCGCCATCAACAAAGACGAAGTCGAGGCTTTGTTTGTCAGGGCCATTGTTTTGTCCGACAAGAAGGAGCATGACGCCGCCCTGCAGGATATCGACCGCGTCGTCAAATTGCAGCCTGGTGGGGTTCGCGGATTGTGGATTCGCGGTTTGATCCGTGCAGCAAAAAAAGACTACGCATCGGCGATCGAAGATGTGGCTCAAATTGCTAATTCGTTTCCTGATGAACCCGTTTATCAAATGCAATTAGCGGCCCTCTACAATGCCAATGATGAACCGGCAAAGAGTTTGAAAATCTATGACGGATTGCTGGAGAAGAATCCGGATGATTGGGAATTGTTGCGAGGACGGGGTGATGCGTATCTATCAGTCGGCGATCACAAAAAAGCCGTTGCCGATTATTCGTTGGCCCTTGAAAACATGCCCACGGAAGAGCCCGATGATGGCGTCTACAATAATTTGGCCTGGGTCCTTTCCACGTCGACCTATGACGACGTTCGCGATGGAAAACGTGCCATTGAACTGGCGCTAAAGGCGGCCGAGTTGACGGAATACAAAATGCCACATATTCTCAGCACTTTGGCGAGCAGTTACGCCGAAGCAGGTGATTTCGAGAACGCTGAGGCCTGGGGGGCCAAGGCCGTTAATTTGGGCGAGGCTGAGGAAAGTGACGCCGAACTGATGGATAACTTGAGACGAGAACTCGAGGCCTACAAACAGAAACGAGCTTGGCGCGAAAAACAAGAGCCTGGCAAAAAAGAGAAGGGTTTCCCCGCACCGTTGCCTGGAGAAAAAACGGGTGACGGCGATCAAGAGGCCGAGAAAAAATCGGAAAAAGATGCCGATGGAAAAACGGACAAAGATGCCGATGGCGAGTCCGATGGTGGAAAGAACTAGTCCTTTGAATTACGGGAAAACCATTTCAGCGTTTTTGCGCTAGAAAACCGGGTTACCCCTGCGGGATGACCTCTTGTGAGAACTGACGATGACTCGCGAGATTCGGTGAAAAAAATCCCAAAACAAGTGGTTTCGGTAAAAGCGAATAAACCATTTATCGTTGACATCAGTAACAAATGAATGCAGCGAATATGAAATAAGCCCAGCGCCTTGATTTTGGATTAACCGAGTGAGCCTCGGAATTTCTAGAAAACAAGGACACGGCGAAACACTTGGGCGATTGTCGCCCGTGTTTTTAAACTATGAGTTTTAAGAGGAAATTTTTGTGAACAACGCTCCTAATTGGAAATCTTTTGTGGCGGCACTTTTGGTGCTGGCCCTGATGGTGGTAACACCTTGTTTTTCTGGATCCGCCAACGCGCAAGACTTGACGATCGGTTCCAAAGCTCCGGCCTTGGATGTTGAAAATTGGATTCATAACGGTAATGGCAAATTCAAAAAAGTAACTGAATTTGAATCTGGCAAGGTTTACGTTGTCGAATTTTGGGCGACTTGGTGTGGTCCCTGCATCGCCAGTATGCCGCACCTTGTGGAAACACAAGCCAAGTATGCTGATAAAGGGGTGCAGATCGTAAGTGTCAGTGACGAGGATTCCGAAACCATTGACACGTTCTTGGAGCGTGAAGTTCGTGGTGGTGGCGAGGAGGAAGAGGCTGCAGAAGATGCCCCTAAGACCTATCGCGAATTGACTTCCGCCTATTGCTTGACCGCCGATCCCGACGGTTCGACTCACGCTGATTACATGGAAGCCGCTGGTCAAAATGGTATTCCTACCTGCTTCATCGTAGGCAAAACAGGATTGATCGAATGGATCGGTCATCCAATGCGAATGGATGCCCCATTGGAGCAAATCATTGCCGGAACCTGGGATCGCGAAAAAGCCGCAGCCGAAATTAAAGAACAACAACGAATCGAAGCTGCCATGGGGAAAGTTGCCCGCGCTATGCAGCAAGGCAAGCATGAAGAGGCGTTGACAGGAATCGATGAAATCATCGCCAGCATGGACGATAGCAATGAAATGAAGAGCGCCTTGAAGGGCTTTCGCATGCAAATCCTGTTAGAAGCAGAACGTTATGATGATGTCGCCAAAGCCTTGAATGAACTTGTTGCCGTTAAACCAATCGACAGTCAAACGTTGAACATGCACGCCTGGACTATTTATGAGATGGCAGTCGCCGACAAAGACCTCAACAAAGATCTCGTGAAGGCCGCGTTGAAGGCAGCCGAGAAAGCTGTAGAAGGGGCTCCCGAGGATGGAATGATTCTCGATACCCTGGCTCACCTCCTGCACCATTTTGGTGAGCTCGATCGCGCAATTGAAGTTCAAGAAAAAGCGGTCAAGAACCCTGGACCTGCCAAAGAAGACATTATCGCCTTTTTGGAGGCCTTGAAGGCTGAAAAAGCGGACAAGTAGTTGGTGTTGGGTATCAGGATTCGAAAGTCATCGATGAGTCGTTTTGGTTCGCGTTGACTCCTAAGCCAAACAATGAATCTTAAGAACGGCATTCTATCCCCAGGTAGAGTGCCGTTTTTTCGTTTCATTTGTCGAAGGTCGGTGGAAGGTGGCCTATCGATCGGAAGCGTTCAGGGCTGACCCTTTAAAACCCAGGTTGAAGCTGGCTCCCCTAAATGGCGCCCGGATTATCCCTTCATTCGGCCGCAAATCCAAACAGCCGTTTCAAGATAAATAACCAAGTTATTGAAATAGGGCGAAGTTAATTGCAGGAATGGGGACCCGTAAATATAATGAGGACGTGGGTGTATTAACTTTCCCTCATATTTTCTTCATCTAAACGATGCCCATCTTCACAACCCAATCCTTGGCCAGTCGCATCAGCCGCCAGGCTTCCGCACTCATGCAATTTTCGGCGGAAGATTTTGAAGATAGTGACCTCAGCGAACAATCGGTTTCAGGCAAATCTGCCTTGCGCCGGGACCAAGAGTTATTTTGTTTTTTTTGCAATCGAATGGAGTTGCATTTTAATGCGTTCCGGACTTGGAAGATCTTTCCGGTTTTGTTGGGGCTGACATTGGGGGCAATCCATCTTATTGGCCCCTTCCGATGCCGATGTTGTGGTCACAAACGATACTTCTCATTCAACGAATATCATCCTCGGGTATTGTTATGGCGACTGAGAGATTGGAAAAACGAGAGGAAAGAAAAAATTCTCCGGCGTTTTGCCAGTTCGGATCGGTTTGATGAGACACGTCGCAAGAGTTCGAAACGCAGAAGGCGTAACTTGGAGTAATTGAATTTTAGTCCTGTTTATGGATTAAGAAAGTCAGGAAAGTCGCCCTCGTTTTTTACACAAAGTCGATCGACGAATTTAGTGCATTCTTTCCAGTCCATTGCACGGTGAGATTTAAGGTTGAGCACGGAATGTAGTGGATTGTGTTGAGGATCCCGACGCCGCAGATTCTTTAGCAAAGGTCCTCAACTCTAAATTCGAGTTTTGGCAATGCACGAGGAGTTCGACAGGAACAGTTCGTTGTCAAAGACCCAGATCGGAGAGACTGGGATGGTCATCGGGGCGGCGGCCCTGAGACCACAGGAATTTTCGGTCGGATTGTGAGATGGGCAGGTCGTTGATACTGGCCATTCGCCGTTGCATCAGACCTTGTTCATCAAATTCCCAATTCTCGTTTCCATAAGCGCGAAACCAATCTCCGCTCGAGTTGTGATATTCGTAGGCGAAGCGAACCGCCAACCGGTTTTCACTGAAAACCCAGAGTTCTTTGATCAAGCGGTACTCTAATTCTCGAGCCCATTTTCTCTGCAAGAATTCGATGATTTGAGCGCGACCCGTTAAAAATTCGTGGCGATTGCGCCATCGGCTGTCTGCCGTATAAGCCAAAGCCACCCGTTGTGGGTCGCGGCTGTTCCAGGCGTCTTCGGCCAAACGAACCTTTTGAATTGCCGTGGCTAACGTGAAGGGTGGGAATGGGGGTTTGGCATCTTCTGTATGCATGATTCTCAATCCTGGAGACGAAGGGTGGTGGGGTTCAAGACGCATCATCCCCACAGTTGAAAGGGATGATCAACCAGATTGGCATTCAGGTAACGCGTGTCGCAGGTGACTTCCTCGCCGACCCATGGGGGAAGATCAATTGGCTGATCTGCATGTGCCAGCTCGACCTCAGCCACGATCAGGCCGGAGTTTTCACCCAGGAACTCATCAATTTCCCAAGTCAAACCATGGAATTCGACCCGCGTACGGTACTTCTCGATCCACGGCCCCTCGCACAGTTGCAGGAGCTCCCGAGCGTCGGCCACGGGAATGGGGTATTCAAATTCCTGGCGACTCGGTCCGTGAGTGATC
>JBGSIY010000169.1:0-2139 GCA_041742275.1 Pirellulaceae bacterium
CCCCGGAGTCGTTCCAGAAAACGAGATAAATGATACGCCTACCTATTTCGCCGACTGGTTCCCCACTCTGTGTGCCGCCGCTGACTTGGAGTCCCCCGCCGACTTGGACGGCGAAAACCTATGGCCCTTGTTAACGGCCAAAGACGAATTGAAGTCGCGTAAGCCGATGGTGTGGGTTTCCACGGAATACGGAGGTCAAGTTGCCGTGAGAATTGGCGATCACAAGATCATTCGCCAAAACATCTTGCGTCCGAAGCAGCCGAGTCGCTGGGCCGTTTTTAACATTCGACAAGACCGCAATGAAGTCCGCGATTTGGCTGCTCAATTTCCCGAGCTGGTCCAGAAAACTGTCGACCTGTTGAGAGCCGAAGTGAACACGAATCCTATTTTCCCGATCGCCATTCCGGGGATTGAACCTCGTGAACTGGACGGCGAGTAGCCAACCCAATTCCAATCAGATCCGCCGAAGAGCGTGGAGAGCGTTATTCATTTAGACGATTGAGCAGTTCAATAAGCCACCGTAGCAGGCACACAGAGTATACCTGCTATTTTGGGCAAAAAAACTTTTCCTGCCGCTCGTCAGATGGACGACTCGGCAGACTCCCCCATGGAAAACGTTGGTTCGTTTCTATAATCGTCCTTGAAATCGTTCGGGCTGAACGCTAACAAAATGTAGTTGAAAAAACAGATACCACAGTCTCGGTAGGCTGAAGTTGATCAAGACGTTTAGAAGGCCGCAGGCGACATCCCAGATCCTCAACCAAGCGACTTGGTTGAGTGCGAGCCGACGGGACAAACCAAACGTCAGTCCAACGGGGTTTATTTACCATCGTTGGGCACTGGTTGGGGCAAATGCCATGAATGACCAGGCGGGGCCTTTGGCAGCGACAATTCCTTCAATGGTCCAAATTATGAGGAGCCCCAAAAAGCAACCCCGCACC
Source organism: Pirellulaceae bacterium (assembly GCA_041742275.1). Classification (GTDB taxonomy): domain Bacteria; phylum Planctomycetota; class Planctomycetia; order Pirellulales; family Pirellulaceae; genus BJ22. The sequence continues at coordinate 942 of JBGSIY010000169.1, forward strand.
AACCGGCATTTAATAACACGATGGTGCGGGGACGAGATTGAATAGTTTTTCATCCGATGACTTGCTCGCGAACATCCGTTGGCAGAAGTCATCTGACGTTTTTATTGGGCTGCGGCAAACAATTCGTTGACGCGGTTCCAGTTGACGACATTGAACCAAGCCGTCACATAGTCGGCGCGTTTGTTTTGATACTTTAAATAATAAGCATGTTCCCAAACGTCGACGCCGAGCAGAGGAATTTGGCCATGCGAAACCGGGTTGTCTTGATTGGCCGTGCTGGTCACCGCCAGTTTGCGATCGGCATCCAGGACCAACCATCCCCAACCGCTGCCAAATTGCCCCACCGACTTAGCCGAAAACGTTTTTTTGAATTCTTCCATCGACCCGAATGAACTTTCGATCGCCTTCATTAATTCAGTGCTGGGTTTTCCTGTTTTTCCCGCTGGTGCCATCATCGACCAGAACAGGAAATGGTTGAAATGGCCCCCCCCGTTATTGCGGACTGCTGTCTGAATGGCTTCGGGGAGTTGAGTGTAATTGGCGACAATTTCTTCAATCGGTTTCGTCAACCATTCGGGTGCCGATTGTTTGAGGGCGTTGTTCAGGTTGTTGACGTAGCCCTGATGATGTTTACCGTGATGGATCGTCATCGTTTCGCTGTCGATATGAGGTTCGAGAGCGTCGTAGGCGTAGGGGAGTTCAGGCAAAGTCAAATCGACTTTGACTCCCGCCAAAGAAAAACGGGCCAATGCCAATGTGGCTCCGCCGGCGGCCATTCCGGCCAATAGGGTGCGTCGAGTAATCATATGAGGCTCCTCTAAATTAGAAGTGAAAGTTTCCAGTATACGCTTGCCACGAATAAATACGCTTGCTACGAACGCAATCCGTAGTTCGTTCGTTAATCGTGCTGTGGAATCAGGGCACTGGACGTGTTGACCTTAAGTATACCCAATTTGTCAACTGGTTTCAGAGACACAATGGCGTTGGATGGCAACTACAGAGAACGAGTGGGGACGTTGCCAACGGTTGTTTTTTAGTCGATGGAGAAAAGAGAGGGAAATAGGGCGAAAACCAAAATTGCTTTCGATAAGCAATAATTTGCTTAAAATTAAATTTATTGAGCTCTCATTGTCAGAAATGGCTCGGGTGTTGGGCACAACTTATAAAATGGCAAACGAAATTTAACCTTTTTTTTAAA
>JBGSIY010000170.1:0-3958 GCA_041742275.1 Pirellulaceae bacterium
GGCGGTACCGCTAAAAGCTGAAAAGAAACAGAATCCTTGGTCTGTCAAAGTCCCTTGTCGGATCGGTAAAACGCCGTCATTCTGGGAGCTCACGTCAGATTCGTATTCTAAGACCGCCGTGCGATGCACCCACAATGCACAGAAGTATGCGATCTCAAGGGACCGTTTCCAGGAAACGTTGGTCAGCGACCATTGCCCATTTGTCGTACGCGATTTGTCTAATTTGACCAGTCTAATTCCGTTTGGAAAGGAAAGAATAATTTTGTTTACAAGGAGTGAGATTTCCAGCAACTGCTAAAATTGCTGAATCCACGACTTGCGACAAAGGGTAAGTTAACAGGTTACATTAATAATAGTGTGATGGGTAATTCCTGTTTTGGCGGTAGGGAGTAAATGAAGGCAGTTATTGGAATAGTGATTTGGCTGGCGATGATTTACGGCGCGGTGACGTATGTCGGTAGCCCTGCCGTAGAGTCGACGCACCCCGTTCAGCAATTGACACGGTTCGCTATGGCGCCACGTGTCAGGGTATCGCTGCGGTTTGAACCCGAGCAGTGGCTGGCTGTGGGGGATCCAATCTACGAGGCGGGCAAACCCAACACTAGCCCGATTGGCCGTATTGTCCAATTAGGAACTGAAAATTCGACAGACATCACTCCCGAGTATGCGACAGTTGCTGTGGCGGAATTTTATAGTTCGGCCCCCGAATTGACACCGAATACTGAACTGCAGTTTTATGAAACCCCCTCCTCGCTGGAGTGGGTGATTGCGACGATGTTGCCTCAACATAAGCGGCAGGAGATTGCCAATTTGATGGCGGGCAGTTTGGAAATCCATCAAGAGAAATTGTGGCGGGACCTACAACCGATCATTGCTCGAGTGTTGAACGAATCGCAAGGGATCATCCAACAAGATCTGCGGCGGGCCATTGCCAACCGCTCGGAGGCGTTTTCAAGGATTTCAACGAAGTATCAACAGAGTTTTATTGACAAGAAATTGATTCCGGTGTTTGAGCGGGAGGTCTGGCCTATAGTGCGTGAGGAAGCCAGCCCCCTGATGGATGAAATTGGGAGTGAGTTGTGGGCCCAAGCCTCGATCTGGCGACTTTCCTGGCGATATCTGTATGATATTTCCCCACTGCCTCAAAAAGATTTGACAAAAAAAGAATTCGGTCGGTTTGTCGAGGATAAAGGGATTCCGTTGGTCAAACAGTACCTTCCCGCAATCATGAAAGTACAACAACGGATTTTTCATCGCGTGGCCAACAATCAAAATGTTGCCCAAGTTTTTCGCGAAGGCTTTAGTGAGATCACAAATGACCGAGAGATTAAAAATTTATTGAATGAGATTTTTCAAGATGTATTTGTGAATAACTTGAGATTGCAGGAGACTTGGACGCGGGCGTGGGAGAGTCAAGAAATGCGTCAGGTGATGCAGGATGCGAACGAGCGACTGGGACCCACGGTCACTCAAATCGGAGAAGCAATGTTCGGAAATCCCAAAAAAGAAATCACGCCGGAGTTCAGCGAAGTACTGCGGAGTCGAGTGTTGTTCAAGGACAGTCGTTGGTTGGTTTTACACACTGCTGACATTGCGGAAGGGAGCGAGGAGGATCGGCGATTGCGTTCGGGAGAATCCCTTTTGGTTCGCACTGGCCAGGGCCCTGTAGTCCGGCCATTTCATCTGCGCGCTCGCCCACGTCGCCCTTGATTTACCCCCTTTTTCCCGCGATCGCTCGGGTGCAATGGTACTCCCGTTAAAACCAATTTTGCCCGCGACAACATGAGGACAAAAATATCGGAATGAAGCCGACACGAGATTACTAAAACAGCAGGGTGAAAATAACAAGAAGCTGGCAATCGCCCTGCGTGCCACACAGGCCATTTTTGGGTGTTGGGCAATTTTGGAGGGTGGGGTGATTTTGGGAGCGTTGGCGATCGGCGGTCCGCCGTTTATTGACAGTTTAATACCATGGTAGAGAGTCACAACCGTATTGGTGTGCCGCACGAATGAATTCATCAACAGAATCGATTGAGTCAGGAATTCGCCTGCACGATCTTACTGTCACGGCAGGGGACCGAATCCTGTTGCAGGGAGTCAACATTGAGTTCCCGGCGAGGCAGATTTCGATTGTGGTCGGACCCAGCGGTGTAGGTAAAAGTGTGATGCTAAAGATCGTCGCGGGGCTCATCTCCAAACGCTATGACGGAATTAGCGTAGCGGGTTCGGTCGAGCTCAATGGTCGTCCCGTGCAATGCGGCCAAGCGGGTGTTGTCTTTCAAGATTTCGCGTTACTGGACGAACTTTCTCCGGCGGGAAACGTAGAGTTCGCGACCTTATCCAATCCCAAAACCAAATCGAAACGGTCGGCTGAGGATTGGTTGAACGAACTGCACGTGCCACTCAACGTCCCCACCTCACGCTTGAGCGGAGGACAGCGGCAACGCCTAGCGATCGCCCGGACTTTAGCCGCCAATCCCCAAGTGATCTTGTATGATGAACCCACTTCTGGTTTGGATCCCTCTACCGGCGATCGAGTTGCCAAATTGATTCGCGACACGCATGATCAATATCAAAAAACATCGATTGTGGTTACTCACGATTACCCAACCGTTCTGCCGATTGCGGACCGCGTGTTTTTGTTTGATGCGGCTGCGTTGCAGATTGTCGAGGTCCCGCGGGACGAATGGCCCGAACTCGCTCAGCGATTGAACCAAGTTGCGCAGTCGCGAGAATCAAGTCCGTTGGAAGTGAGCAAGGAACGTTGGTCGCAACGTTGGGTTCGGTGGGGTGCACATTTCTTCTCCAAAACAACGGATTCGGCACTGGCAGGTCTACAAGGCCTTGTGAGTATTCTGCCCTTGTGGCGCAATCCCAAATGGGGCTTTCGCTTTTTGCTTCATTACGCCAACCTTGTCACGGGTCCGACGGCCATGCTGTATTTATTTATGGCCGGAATGATCAATGGATTTGTTTCGACCTATTTCACATTTCAATTTTTTCCGTTTGCGACTTATACCGAACCGTTGTTGATTGAGGATTTATTGCAAGCAATCGGGTTTATCCTCTATCGTGTCTTTGTCCCCATATTGGCTTGCATTTTGATTGCGGCTCGTTGTGGAGCGGCCGTGACCGCGGATGTTGGGGGTCGGCAATATGGCAGCCAACTGGATGCCATGCGTACCTTCAATGCGCCGCCGCGGCAATATTTATTGACCCCGATTATGCTGAGCTTCTTAATCGGAACTCCGCTTCTCAATTTCGTGTCGTATTTTGGTGCGGTGACAGCGAGTCTGTTTTCATTTGTGTGGTCTCATCCCGATCGCGGTCCCGATTTTTGGAGCCATCATTTCTATTGGAAGTTGGAAGCATACGACTCGTGGATCTTTTATGGGTTTCCGTGGTTGGTGAGTAAATTGCTTTGCAGTGCGGTGGGGATCGGTTGTATTGCTTATTTCCAAGGCCGCTCGCCGAAATATTCGACCAGTGACGTGAGTCGGAGCGTGACCAATACGATTTTGTGGGGAACCCTGTACGTACTGGCCGTGCATTTTGCTTTCGCCTTGTACGAATTCGAAAGTTTGCGCCCGCAGCGAATTGTCGAATAGGTGCGAGATGCGACGGTTGCGGCCGAAATGCACCCGAGTTGCCAGCCCGAAGTTGATTGTGGGTTTGGATCGTTCGATAAATAAATGTCTCTTTTGGCTCCGTCAACGGTTGAAAAAAGCCGCTGTCTTCGCCGAGCGATTGGCGACAAAAAATCCGGATGATGTTAACGGCGGGAGGCTGAAGGCTGGAGCCGTTGGCTTTGTCATGACGCCTACGCGCCCACCCGCTTCCGTCGGGCTTGCGGACTGTTGATTTAGTGCCCCATTAAAAGGCATCTTGTCTAGCATTATTTTCCCATCGCACTATGATTTGGCTTTGGGTTGTTTCGGATGCTGGTCGAGGATGGATA
>JBGSIY010000171.1:0-3252 GCA_041742275.1 Pirellulaceae bacterium
GCCCTCGTAGGACTCGTTCCAGGGCTCAGACCCAATTTCCAGGGAACAGTTCAGTTGAGCATCTGCCACAATCGGCCCAACCTCGAACAGCTGCCAAATCTAACTCGCTTCACTTCCACCTCGAAACCGAATCAATTGAGGCGGCCGACGACTAGGGCCGTATTTTAGAGGTTTGACGTATTTTGGGAACCGGATTGCGGCGTCTTCCATAACTATATTTACGATCATGGGCAGATTCTCTACCCCAAACCGTCTTTTATCGACTGTTTCAACAGAAACGGCAAGTGTCAAATTGGCGCAGCTATGAAAGTTGTCCAGGATTTCTCGAACAAACTAAGTGGTTTCCATTTGGATCAGCACCACCGCTTCCGCACCCATTTCTGCCGACCTGTTCGGTCTCGATACATTCGGCAACCTGAGAATCATCCGATGAAGCCCAACATTTTTACAGCAAAAGCCGCCACAATCACCACCAAGAGTCGATGGATCCAGACATTGGCGTTCGGAATGCGCTGGGAAATATAGACGCCGATTACCGCCCCAATCACCTGATAAAAAGCCATCAAAAACCCGAATCCGTAATCGATCTGGTTGGCCATCGCGAAGACCAACAGAGCGGGAATACTGATAAACGATACGATCGCCAGCTTGATGGCATTGGCGTCTTTTAGACTATAGTTGGCGACCAACACCAATCCAGCCAACAGAAAAATTCCCACTCCCGCCTGAATAAATCCTCCGTAAAACCCGATCCCCAAAAAAGTGAGTATCGATGACCATTTTCGATTGTGGGCCGAATCCGCCGCCGATTCTCGAATCCAACGGTTAGGATTCACCAAAAGAATGATCAACATGAATACGAGTAAACCGGTGATAACGATTTCCATCTGCCGATCGGACGCTTGTGTGGCCGCGATGGCCCCGATGATCGCTCCCAGAATACAAGGAATCATCGTGCCGGTGGAGTGAGTGAAACTCGCGGGACTCGCCTTGTGAAACGCCATGGCACCAATACCACTTTGTAACAACGCGCCAATGCGATTTGTGCCGTTGGCGACCGAGGGTGACAGTCCAAAAAAAATCTGCAAAATCGGTAGGGTAATCAACGAGCCGCTACCGGCAAGTGTGTTTATGATCCCGACCACGATGCCGATGACAGATAGCATGAACCAGTCAAAAACGCTGAGCTCAACTCCAAAAATATAGTTCATGCAATTTTGACCAACGTTCTGGTTATCTTCGCGGCAACTTCCTTGCCGACCAATTCGACCCTAATATTCAAATTCTGAACGCACAAAATCCTAGCATAATTGTCCCAAAGTAAAATGACTCGGAGGGGCGTGAATTGCCAGTGATTGGCACCATAGACTGAAATACGTCGGTCGCACCGCTTTGACCTGCAATCGCAAAGCCCTTCTGCCCCATCACGGTGGCGTTGCCAAGAATCGATTCGTTACTTGAACGGTTAGGTTTGGTATCAACGGGACGACAATTTTATGTCTACCAGTCCGCTCCCCAAACAAATTCATCCACAGGTTCTTGGCCAGAACAAGTCATCACGGCCCGCAAAAGTTTCTCGTCCGAGTCATTGGCAAACGAACGGGCGCTGCCATCGACAAAACTCAAAATAAATTTGCCTTCGTGCCATCCACGATAGACCCATTGCAAAATATTCGGTTGCAACGCAGGTTCAAAATCGCTGGGCTGCGTCCAAAACACTGCGTGTTCTGCGGTGCTTTCGATAATTCCCGCTGTCAGTGACGACCCATCAGATATTTGTGCTATCGTTCTACCCAAGGGTGGCGTTTGTGCATTGATCGGGGCTCGAAAAACAGATTCAGGTCCAGCTACGCCAAGATAAGTTGTTTTTCCTTCGTCCAATTTTAAGCGAGGATGGCGAAAATAATCCGGCATTTTGGCGACTAATTTTATGTTGTGTTCGCTGTCCCAAGGTTCCTGCAATCGAAATTCTTCGTAGAGTTCTTGGTGTCCCAAATAGGGTAAAATATGTACTCGCCAACTAAGCAATTTCTGTTTGTCTTCGTTGATCGAATAAGCGGCTGGCAAGGCCGCGTGAGTCGATTCGAAATTCAAAATGGCGAGGCAGATTTGTTGCATATTCATTCGGGATTTTGATTGATCCGTTTTGATGCGTGCGGCCATGTTGAAGGGAACGCTCCAGGCCAACATGGCGGCTGAACTTGACACCACCGATGAGCCTGGCAGTGTTTGGCGTTGCACAAGTTGGAATCCGTTGGGTGTCCGAAAGATCGCCACTCGATTCGTATTGAGATTCCGAGTAATCACGTCCACATTGGGGAGGTCGCGGAACGTCATTTCGCTGCCTGAATGTAAAGGCATTTCTTCACCCAGCTGAATAAGCAAGCCGAAAAAACCGCGAACAATCGATCCCAAATCAACTTCTACCAACGCGATGGGATCACCCAGTTCTTGTTCGGCAGCATAGCGATAAATTTGATTAATTGATTGTTTCGTCGCAGCCGATTCGTTGCGTCGGACCAGTCGCAAATGTTTACCAATCGTGTTTTTATCTAACGAAATTAGGAAATCTTTATCCGACAAAGCCCAGCTGATTTGCGGGAGCGCCGAGAATTCCTCGAAAGTTAACGTGCGCACTGTCGTGTTGGATAGGGTCGCCTCTTCATAGTCTAATCCATTTTCTTGTGCGTATTGTCCGATGCGGATTGACGCACGGTTCAAAGTATCCTGGAAACTCATTTCGTCTCGCAATCGGACCCCCAACACCCAACCTTTGGATGGGTCCAGGATTTGGAATTGAGAGTACGCAAAGACAAAGTCGTCCATGGCCCCGACAACTTCTTCTCGCAAATCCACACCCAAAAATGCACTGCTCGAGTCAAGGAGACTGTCGAAATCGGCCGCGTCTCCTGAAGCACTTTCGACCATTGATCTCACAGTGTCAAGGAATTTTTGTGGTGGCAGTCGCAACCCGAAAAAGCCAGTTACGTTCTCCGGAATCGATTTCAATGAACTTTGCGGAAATGGTTGCCCCTGCAGTAAATCGACAATGGGCCCACGCTCGCCCTCAATGTCAAACGCCAATCGGGAAATCGATCCCTCACTGTCCAGACCGGAGACAAATCGAACGTGTCGAAGCGATTCGAAAGGTTGCAAGAGTATATGCCCCACCGGATCAGATAACATGTCCATTTCTTCATTTAACGGCAACCGACTTTTGATTGCCGCGACGTTGAGAAACGCCAGCGAACC
>JBGSIY010000172.1:0-4423 GCA_041742275.1 Pirellulaceae bacterium
GTGTAGCCAACAAGAATCGTACCAACGAGAATCGCTCGGATTTGAGCCAGTCGACTTCGGCCCGGTCTGGCCAGAAAGTGGAGCCGACTCGGGGAACCAGCCGAATGCCAACTTTGACGGTCCACATGGGCAACGAACGCCAAACCACTTTTGGTTTTTACGACAGCGCGATCGTCTAGGTCGCAGGACCTTCTAGATCGCAGGACCATTTGGTTTGCGTGAGCGTCTCGTTCGCTTGTATACCACCTTTTAATCAGCGGCTATGTGGGCGATTTCAGACCGAGGGCGTGTCGGTACTGCTGGTTTCAACGGGGAGGACTAAGTAATTGTCCGGAAATAAGTTCCCGGATTAGCCGGTACGCACTAGCGTCCGGTTCCCTGTCAAACCGGGTGCTAACGCACTTTGGCTAATTTAAAACCGGGGGCTAATTTAAAAAGCGGGATTTTGTTACGGGACAGTTCCTAAGCGATCGAGAACCCAATCGGGAATCAAAATCGCATAGGGAGCATTATTTGCCGGAAACCGACAACAAGCAGCTTGATAACGGACGCGGGCTAGCGGAGCATTCGCCGAAGGGACGCACACTGTCCCGACGCCACTGGCATCGGTCGTTGACATTTGCGTGGGTGTTACCGTGGCCGCAGTGCGATAAATGCTGCAATCATAATCGAGCTGTTTGGGGCTGACTCCGCGTAAATTCAATTCGACCTCCAGTACCTCGTCGAAGTCAGGCCATTGGGCAATCTCCAGTTGTGTATTCAAACGGGGGAAGCCAAATTGTCCCCGTTCATCCACGAGTGAGACGCTCAATTGACGCGAACGAAGGAACTCATATTCGGTTTCTTCCATCCAACGCACAAACTGAGATAACGTGACCCGTCCTGCAGCATCCAAATCCGACCAGCCCACGCGAACGCGGCGGCGATGAGTCGCGATGGGTTTGTCCGGTCGATTGACCGGATTTTCCAAGGAGTGGGAATTCAAGGAAGACAAAATCGTTTCGCTTTAAAAAATGGATGTGACACTGGATGATGATCCAGGTCCAAGGCGGAGACGGGATGCGGACCGTCAAAAGTTTTCCACAGAGCCCAACGTTTCTGCTGGATACGGGAATCTATCTCGCACCACTACGGTCAGTCTCAAGGGTCAACTGCTTGACCGAGAACGGTAACAGTTTAATAACCTGACTCAATTTGGAAACGGCCCCATGTTCCAATCAGAAAGATCCTGGGTCTCGAAAAGAGCCCATCCGAGAGCATTAACGTGTCAACAGAGAAGCAAAACGGCTGGAAAAAAGATTGACATTTGCGAGCAAGCGGCCCCTATTGGCCGCAAAGACAATTTCGCGAGGAGTACGGATGGGGCATTGACCTGATTAGGCTGCGCGCGAACGGATGTCGTGGACCGCTGGATTTCCACCTACTGCGTGCTTCATGACGCGAATCGGCTGGAGTAAACCGATGTTCGAACCGAGTCTTTGCGATAGCCTTGGTTCTATAAAAAGGGGTTGAATGCGGTTACGATGGTACCCAAGATTAAAACGAATTTTTTGAGGAGTCGATTGTGATGCTTAGGGGACTCGTCGTACTGCTGGGGGTCATCGTTTGTCTGCCTATCGCCGCGGCTAGGGAAGATCTCGGGAGCTGTACCGCCAAACAGAATCCAGTTTATCGCCCGCCAAATATTATCCTCATTTTGGCAGACGATTTAGGTTATGGTGATCTGTCCTGCTACGGCGCGACGGAAATTGAAACACCCAACATTGATCGAATGGCTCGCGGTGGTTTACGATTCACCAATGGTTATTGTTCGGCATCGACTTGCACGCCGACCCGTTATTCATTGCTCACCGGAAAATACGCCTTTCGAGTACCGGGCACTGGCGTTGCACCCCCTAATGCGCCCGCCATTATTCAACCCGGAACCGAAACCATGCCCAGTTTGTTGCGACAAGCCGGGTATCGAACCGGTGTGATTGGAAAATGGCATTTGGGATTGGGGCCAAACTCCGGCACCGCCGGCGCGGGCGGTCGAGTGGGACCGGACTGGAACAACGAGATCAAGCCGGGGCCCTTAGAGATAGGATTCGATACCTGCTTCTTGTTGCCAACCACCAACGACCGCGTGCCCCAGGTCTATGTCCAAGATCATCGTGTTGTGAACTTAGATCCGAACGATCCCTTGTCGGTTGGCGATCGAAAGCCTAGTGACGATCATCCCACGGGTTTGACGCATCGCGAGTCGTTAAAGATGGATTGGTCGCATGGACACAATCAAACGATTCACAATGGGATCAGCCGCATCGGTTTTTACACTGGCGGTCAAGCTGCTCGATTTCGCGACGAAGATCTCGCCGACAAATGGGTGGGAAAATCGCTGGAGTTTATGGAAGAAAACCAAGATCGCCCCTTCTTTTTGTATTTTGCCTCGCATGACATTCATGTGCCCCGCGTTCCGCATGAGCGTTTTCAAGGGAAAACAAAATTGGGCTGGCGCGGTGATGCTATTTTGCAATTGGACTGGAGCGTAGGAGAGTTGATATCTGCCGTCGAAAAATTGGGATTGGCGGAGAATACATTAATCGTCTTCTGTTCGGATAACGGGCCAGTCATGGATGATGGGTATCAAGATCAGGCGATAGACAAGGTAGGCAGTCATCGAGCGGCGGGGCCTTTTTCCGGTGGCAAATATTCTGTGTTCGAAGGGGGAACTCGCACGCCCTTCATCACCTATTGGGCAGGGACGATCACGCCTGGGGAGAGTTCTCAAATGGTTTCCACCATCGATTTGGCTCGTAGTTTCGCCGATCTCGCGAAGCAGCCTGTCCCGCCGGCAGCCCTTCCCGATAGCCAGAATGTCCTTGCCGCACTCGTGGGACAACCGGGCGCAAGGGGGCGAGATCACGTCGTGCAACAGAACAATCCCGGCAACGCCTGGGGCCTCAGAATGCTGGTCGATGGACGTGATTGGAAGTTGCATCACACTCCCGCCAAACAGACGTATAACCTCAACATCAATGAGACGCTGAAGTCGACGGCCGTCCCCGAGTTTCAGCTGTTTGATTTGGCAGCCGACCCAGGGGAAAAGAATGATTTATCTGAAAAACATCCCGATATCCTGCAGATGTTGAGTCAGCGTTTAAAAGACATTCGCGGTGAGGGCGCGGAGCGACCCTAGAAATGATTATTGTTTTTATCAAACTTGGAAGAATAATTCGAATTTGTTTTAAATAGCAGCTTTAGGTTGACTCGGGGCGTAGGTGCGCAGGGTATCACGAAAGAGTTCGTTCAGTATTTCCGGGTCGAATTCCGGTGGCTGGGAAATCGCAGGCTTCTCCTGCAGTCGCGCGATCTCTTGCTCCAGAAAGGCATGAATGGTTGGTAAGCGGGGGCCGCGGTCGAGTTCATTCCCGGATCGTTTGATTCGCAATAACTCGGCAACCTCTGCCAGCAATTGCGAGTCGGTTACGGTTCCCTCCAGCAATTTCTCAAACTCAGTGGGGACGACGCCTCGTTCGTGTTCGATCCAACGAACGGCGAGCAACGGTCGCAGCACGTACAAATATTTTTTACGGATGACGAGGTCGCCCCGCAGGAATTCCCGAAAGTTGCCAGTAGCCATTCGTAAATAGTGATACCGGGCTGAGATCGGGTTGTAGACTTGGGGAGCGATTTCGCGCATCCGCTGGCCAAACCAACCGCGATCACGGTAAACAATGGGTGACGCCAACCATTCATTTAGCGGCGGATTGGTCTTGCGCATCAGTAAGAGTGCTTTTCTCAGATCCCAACCGTTGATATCCCAGATGGCATCGAGCGGAAGTTCTAACACATCGCGGCGCCGCTCCAAATCAATCGACAGATACCAATCGATAGGACGCACATAAATGAATCGCACATCGTAATCACTGTCGGCGGACGCAAATCCCCAAGCCCGGCTGCCCGACTCGCAGGCATACAAGATGACGACTTGATGCACACGTTCCACCTCATCAAGGCGCCGTTGGATTTCAGAAATAATATCGGGCGAAATTTGTTGATCGTGCATGAGCGTGAGATGGAACCGAGTTGTGCTAGTTGTAATAAAAGAGCTGGGACCGGATTTTTGAGGCATGCACCCCCCTTGCGACGTACGCCCCGTGTGTCGTTTGGGGAATCGCAACGGATTAAATGGTAAACGTTTGCATACAAAACGTCACTACGAGCGGTCTCCGTAGAACCCCGGACTCGTTCCAATTCACGAAACAACTGAAACAGGTGGGCACTGCGGAGAATCCGAAGGGAATCGCTGTCCACTGCCGACGCTATTTTATTTTGCTATCGCGTTTGGTCACTGCCAATCCCTCAGAACACGCAAGCCCTGTTCTGAATTTTTCTGAACCGGTTTCTTTCGTGTTGCCATTTTTTTACGGGACGGCTTCTG
>JBGSIY010000173.1:0-3393 GCA_041742275.1 Pirellulaceae bacterium
CGCTTCAACCGCAGCGTAACGGCGCCGATCTCGTTCCCCGAGCGATTTAAAAAAGACAACCATCCTTGCTTCTAATTCTGACGTGTAGCCGTCCATGGCGATCTCCCTGGAAAATGAATTTTCAGCTATCATAGCCCTTCAGCGCAATTAACCAAATACGGAAGTTATTTCAGGACTGTCCCTAAGCTGCGCGACGCAGTTCACCCACCCCAACTTGCGTGACCGAACCCAAAGTCTCGACAACCGTTTCGATCTCCGCTGAGGTCAATCCTGGATAAATTGGTAAACTGAGGACTTCATTGGCCAGTTTTTCGGTCACAGGCAAACTCCCCTTGTCATAGCCGAGACTCGAAAAGCAAACTTGACGGTGCAGGGGGATAGGATAGTAAATTTCGGTCCCGATTTTCGCATTTGCCAGTTCTTGACGCACTCGATCACGTTGTCCGCCCGGTATGCGAACGGTGAATTGGTTCCAAACATGACCGCATTGCAAATTGGATATAGGATAAACAATCGTATTGTCGAGGCCCGATTTCTGCATCAATGCCTGATATAAATTAGCATTTTCGCCTCGAGCCCGAGTCCAGGCTCCCAAATGTTTAAGTTTAACGTTCAACAATGCCGCTTGAATGGAATCCAGGCGACTATTGATCCCGACTTCTTGGTGATGGTACCTGGGCCGCATTCCATGATTGGCCAGCAAACGAATCCGATCTGACAAATCGGCGTCATTAGTGGTAATGATACCAGCGTCGCCGAAGCCACCCAGGTTTTTGGTAGGGTAAAAACTGAAACATCCCACATGTCCGATACTTCCAGATTGTCGACCATTGAACGTGGCGCCAATCGATTGGGCACAGTCTTCGACGATCTTCAATCCATGGGTTTCAGCGATTTCCATCATCGCACTCATATTGCAGCACTGCCCAAACAAATGGACTGGGATAATGGCTTTGGTTCGCGATGTGATCGCCTCCTCGACGCAACGCGGATCGAGGTTAAAGCTTTCTAAATCCACATCGACAAATACGGGTGTGGCTCCCAGTCTGGAAACACAACTGGCAGTGGCAAAAAACGTAAAACTGGGCACAATCACTTCATCGCCAGGCTGGATATCCAAGGCCATCAGAGCCAACAGCAGCGCATCGCTACCCGAAGCACAGCCGATGGCATATTTCGTTTCGCAATACTCGGCGATACTTTGTTCCAAAGACTGACAATCCGGGCCACCGATGAACTGCCCTGAATCCAAAACACGAGTCATCGCATCCAGAAATTCCTCGCGCAACGGAACATTGTCCCGCTTCACGTCCAATAACGGGACGGGCAATCGCGCGGTTGGTTCAGATTGATTAAATTGAGCCCGTGACGAATCGATATGAGTCATGAGGAGCCGCCTCCCTGCGGTGTTTGAATTTAATTCCGGTTCGTTAAAGAGGCTACTGATTTTGCAATTTGGGGTCAAGATTGACCGGATGGCGTCAAAAGAACGCACGACGACGAACGAACGTTTCGCGAGGCTCTTATTTCGGCGACTGCCAAGCGTCTGTCGCAAATCGTTTAAAAAATTAATAGTTTGCGTTCAGACAAAAAAAAACGGTCACATGCTGTTGTGATAGCATGTGACCGTTTAGGTGCTTTTGATAAGTCGCTTTCGCGATTAGCGATCGATGAAGCCAGCCAAATTGAAGGCAGCCTCTTCAGCCTGAATCGCTGGCTCACAGACAGTCCCGAATGCTGGGAATGTGAAACCAGGTCCTAAATCACCAGGTACAAAACCGTTTGTCGCCCCATCCAACTCAATTTGGAAGTCAGCTGGGAAGGCAAGGTTTACGAATTCCGGTGGGAAAGCGAACAGGTTATTGGACATTGTCAGGCACATTTGAGATGTCACACCATTGATGAAGGTGGCATCGGAAATGTTCGAGTCAACAATCGGATCGTTGGGAACATCTTCACCGCGATCGTTATCAGCAATGTTGTTGCCAATCAAGGAAGCGTTCATTGTGCTGGTTCCCAAGGTCTGCAGGACAACGCCCCGCTCCCAGTTGTCCGTGATGAAATTGTTTTCCATGCGGACCGTCATCAAGCTGCTGTCGGTCGATGTCAAAACCACACCATGGCGGAAGATCAAGGTATCTGGATTGAAGAAGGAACCGTTACCACGAATCTCATTGCCCGATAGGTCAATCAACAAGCTCGAATCGCCGAAGGAAGCCGCATTGATACCGTCAACATTGAAGTTAGATACCAATGTGTCTCTCATGATCAGACGGGTTCGGTTGTCGATCGCCACGTCTCCGGCATCACCGATGGAGGTGATGATGATACCCGTTGTTCCACCTTGGGGTAGAGGCGTTCCGTTGGTTGGTGTCACCACGTTAGCGACGTTCGTGAACTGAGATCCCAAGACAAACAAGTCGGTTAGCGTTCCCGTTCCTGATGTCAGGTTGATTCCGCTGTTACCGTTGTCGATTGCAGACACGTTGTTGAAGACAATCGTATTCAATACCCCGGTATTCGCATTGTCAATGTCGAATGTAAAGGCATCACCAGACGAACCGTTGATGTTGGTGTTCTGAACAAACATGTCCAGGTTACCAAAATTGAAGACCGATGCATTCACTCCGCTGCCCACTGCAAATCCCGAGTTGATAATATTCACGTCTTCAATTTCAACTGCCATCCGCGAAATCAAACCGCTGTTGTCACCAACCAAGAGGTTGATTCCATGGCGTTGATTGTTGATCATTGGCAAGTTACCAAACAAGGCTGTTGAATTGTTTACACGGACGTTGTGAGTTGCTCCACCCGTGACGATAAACTGCAAGCCATCACCCAGGTTGTTGCTAATCGACTCGTTGTTGATGATCAAGCTGTTGAGGACCACGGCTGGCGAATCAGCCAGGGATCGCAATCCCGCCACCAAGTTGCCATCGATGGTCGTGTTGCGAACCAACAAGGTTTGATCCCCGACACCTTGACGAACGTTGATACCAATATTATTTCCTTCGAAGATACTGGTTCCTCCCAGAGTCGCGTCGATCAAGGTCAAATCAGAAGCGGTCGGGTTGGTCCAGTCCACAATTCGCAATCCGTCGCCACCATTGTTTTGCATGGTGGAGTTGAGGAATCGCAGGTCGCCCGAACCCCCGAAGATATGCACACCATTTTCGACGTTATTGCTGGCTGTATGACCCAAGAAGTCTAGATCTAAACCAGCACCCGAACCATTGACGAAGTTGACCATTCGAACACCGTCACGTCCATTGCCGTTGGTCGTGTTGCTTTCAAAGGTAATTTCGGATGCGTCGTAGTTCAACATTTGAATACCGTCTTGACCATTGGCGGTGACGACATTCGAATCAAAGTTGAAGACCGATGTAGGATCAT
>JBGSIY010000174.1:0-7736 GCA_041742275.1 Pirellulaceae bacterium
ACATTTGCGGAGTCAACAACGGGTCAATTCGAGTGTTGAGCCAAAGCAAACCGCTTCTTCAGCGATTTTCTGTTGCTCACAATAAAATTGATCAGTTCAAAAAAAATTGATCAATGCAAAAACACTAAATATGGTTACAAAATAAAAAAAGTTTGATCTATGCAACTGAGTTAACCGCCTCGATATTGCTCAGAAAAAACAAGGTTGCTCTTGAAAAACAAGCTGATACTCCACAACGTTTCATAGAAGGAAGAAAAAATGTCTTTACGAGCCTTTACAATAATCGCGTCGATCGCTTTGGTTTGGGGGGGCTCAAATGCCGAAGCTCAACGTTTTCAACGTCGCGGAAATCCCACCTATCCGCCTCGGCAGTACTCGCCACCCCAGCAGTACTCGCCACCTCAAACCGTGCAACCCAATCAGGGCGATCCCGGTCAACTACCGGCAACGCAGACCAACGGCAGGACATCTAACGGCCCTAATTTGCATTGGAGCCAGCAAATTTTGACCGATGTTGTGCGAGATCATAATTTCGGCGTGGTTGCCAAAGCATCGACGCAGCAAAAGATTTTCTCGTTCATTAACTCTACTGGAAGTGATCTCAACCTGTCCAACGCACGGGTAAGTTGTGGTTGCACCAAGGTCAAAATTTTGACACCCGTCGTCAAAAATGGCGAAACAGGCGCAATCGAAGCTACTTTTGACACGATGAACTTTGTCGGCCAGCGCGGCGCGACTATCACTGTGGGCGCTAGCAAAACCAGCCCCTACAACGATTACGCCGAACTTCGCTTCTCAGTCAAAGGAATGATTCGTTCGGACGTCGTCTTCGATCCGGGGATGGTTGATTTTGGCGAAGTCATGTTTGGCAGCGGCGCCGAGCGAACGGTTGTCGTTAAATATGCCGGGAATCCCAACTGGACTATCAGTTCCGTCGAAACCACCAACCCCAATTTAACGGCACAATTGAAGGAAGTCAGTCGAGATCCCGGCAGCCGACGCGTGACGTATGAATTGTCAGTCAACTTGAGCGCCGATCAAAACGAAGGGATTTTGAACGAGCAATTGACACTGATGACGAACGACATCAACAATTCAAAGATCTCGTTGCCCCTTGCGGCTCGTGTCGAGCAACCGATTTCCGTAGCGGATGTTCATTTAGGTCTGATCAGCACGGGCCAAAAATACGAGAAAAAGCTAATTGTCAAAGGCAAACAGCCTTTCGAAATTGTGGACATTTCCTCGTCGAACCCGCGGCTTACCTTCACACCCGATAGCGGTTTGAAAACGTTGCACATCATCAGCTACAAATTTGAGCCCGCTAACGAAGGCTTGGTGGCCGACCAAATCGTGATCAAAACCAATAACGCCACCCAGCCATTGATCAAAATTGATTTTGCGGCCCAAGTCGTGGAACAAACCATCGCCGGTGGTGACCAAGAATAGTCCGTTCCGCGGAAAGTAAAGGTGTCGGCGAAAAAATAACCAACTAGCCGATAGCCGATGACAACCGCGAAACAAAATAGACGCAGCGAGATTGAGAGGTAACGCCAACTTCCTCGCCATTTCACGGCAGTCAAACAGGTCAGTTAACCTATCAAACAGGGAACGCTCGGATGAGTGCTCCCTGTTTTTTTAATTGATCGTCAACCGTCTTCCATTTCTGACCACTTCGCCGGCCCGCGATAGATCCGAAGACATCCGCTGTCCGCTGAGCCAAACAAACGTTACCCGATTCACGCCGAGAATTCTTGACGAAGCCAAAGGTTTACGGACACAAGCACCAACCAGCCTCAAACAGCTTGAGCACGGACCAGGGTTCGATAATAGGCTATTGAGCGGCCTAAACCCTCTTCGAAGGAAACCGACGGCTGGAAACCCATACCACGCACGGCTCGAGAAATATCCGCCAAACTATCGCGAATATCCCCTTTGCGTGGTGGTTGGAAATCGATATTGGCATCGACTGTTAACATTTCTTCCAACAATTTCAGCAGGGCGACCAGAGACGTCGAACGCCCGCTGGAAATGTTAAAAGTTTCTCCGGCAATTCCCGGCGTCGTCATCGCCAACAGGTTCGCATGAGCGATGTTTTCAACAAAGCAGAAGTCGCGAGACTGCTCACCATCGCCATAAACAATCGGGCGTTGTCCGTGTAACAACCACGTAATGAACAGTGGAATGACGGCCGAATAGTGGCTGGTTGGATCCTGCCGCGGGCCAAACACATTAAAGTACCGGAGTACCACCGTTTCCAATCCGTAGGAATGAAAGAACGCTTGGCAGTATCGTTCCCCGGCCAATTTGGCCACGGCGTAAGGGGACAGGGTCATCAGCTCGTCGCTTTCGCGTTTGGCAGCATAGGGAGAATCCCCGTAACAACTGCTGGACCCCGCATAGACGACGCGTTGCACGCCAGCACGACGAGCTTCATTCAGGACGTTGAGCGTTCCATTGACACAAACGTCGTTGACTTCTAGCGGTTTCTCTACACTTAGCGGAACGCTCGCCAATGCCGCCTGGTGAATCACAAAATCTGCCCCGGCAAAAGCTTTGGCCAATCCCGCGGCATCGCGAATATCATTTTCAAAAAATTGAATTCGACTGAAGACTTCCTGCAGGTTCGTCAGATTGCCAGTGCACAGGTTGTCGACGACGCGAACTCGGTAACCCTCGGCCAATAAAAGATCAACAATATGCGATCCAATAAATCCAGCGCCACCGGTAACAACGACCACCCTAGACATGCCTTCAACCTTCAAACGAAAAATATGTTGCCATCATGCGACCTGTTTATCATAAACGGTAATACAGCCTTCGATTCGAGCTCCCGCTCGTTGAAGTTCCCCGACCGCCGCCTTGGCCAACGTACGACTCGTCCTGGTGGGATCCAGTGTAACAAAGGTAACGTCGCAGTATCGACCCCATAAGGCAAGGCTACCATCGAAAGCGGTACCTGTGGTAACGCACACGAAATCGAAGTCCTGACGG
The DNA here is from genome assembly GCA_041742275.1 of Pirellulaceae bacterium. GTDB lineage: Bacteria > Planctomycetota > Planctomycetia > Pirellulales > Pirellulaceae > BJ22. Next base: position 2,992 of record JBGSIY010000174.1, read on the forward strand.
GCATTACCAATCACTTTTTGGCCGATAGTCTCAATCGAGGCATGTGCCAAACGAAAATTTAAAGCTCGTTTACCGTTGCACAAAAAGGAGACAGCAGGATTCTCGGTCGGACGAGTCGTCCCCTCCATTAGGCATTCACCACGAAAGATATCGGTCAAACCTGTGAGCGGCGCCGGCAAACCCGAATTCCGGCTCAGTAGCTGATTTTCGGTATCCGCATCGATGACCAAAATTCGTTTACCGGACTGATGTGCCAATTCAAAAGCGAGTTTGACACAAATGTCGGCGGCTCGCAGCGGTTGATCGACATCTGAAATCAAAATGATCGGGCAGCCCATTTTTTCTTGCCGTTGCAGCAGTCGCTGAATCAGCGCTGGGGACTGTTCATAAAACGTCGACGTCGCGAGCCCCATCAGCTTGGCTCTCTCCGCCGAGGGTTTGGGAGGAGGTGAGGTTGTCGGGGGCTGCGGTTCGCTAGGACGTGGGCGAACGGTTGCGTTTTCCGGACGTTCGGTGGTCCAATCGTTCGCTTGTTCGGGGACATCCGCATGGGCTGCGCTCGGTTCCTCAGACTTCCAGGCCGGTCCGTGACGGTTCGCAGAGATTGCCGCGTCGGCGAGGCGCTCGGCTTGGAGCCGGGGTTCCTGCTCATTTAGACTTTTGGAGTTGACGTCGGTGACGATGGAAGGAGACGGATGGTTTTCATTCAGGCTGCGCTGGAAATCAAACTGAGCATAATATTCGAAGCCCGTTGCGATCGCCGGTGGCGCCGCCAATGGCTTGTGTTCACGGTATTCGAAAGCTCCATGATTTGAGCCCGCCAAATTCTCATCCATAGCATCCGCTTGTTCCGCAGTTCCCACGTTAGCCGACGCCGATTGAGTTGTTATGGGTGAAGTTCTCCGATCACCCGCAGACGATTGCGAAATGGGGTCGGTGCTGCGAAAGTCAGGGAGCTCAAAAAAGAAACTCTCTTGACTCTCGGCGCTTTGTGGCGGGTTGTCTGTTGTCGGTAACCGGCGAGACTGTTTCAACAACTCGATACTCGCCAAATCTAATTTTGTTGCGTTTTGATTGAATTTTCGAAAGGAGTTATTGGACATGATTTCTTCATCCCTTCGCCAGTCTCGAATGGCAATGTATTCTTATCAAAAATCGTGAATCGCCGGCGATCCCGATGTGGGAGTATCATTCGCTTTGGCGGCTCCGATCCGCAATCGCTCGGATTTCGTACAGTGCTTGTGACAAAACTTGCGAATTAAGACAACGCCAACGCACCGTTGCTCATGCAAATTGCTGGCAAAAAGGCCTAGCTCCTCGCTTGTCGCAATTGTTGAAACAACTGGTTGTACTCCATCCGAATCGCACGCCCCTTGCCAATCGAACTCGCGTCAGGAGTATTCGAATCATCGCTTTTGGCTAGGGAACCCTGCGTGCCCTTTTGCAGTCGATTGACCAACAACAGGTCGCGATCGTCGTCGGCGTGCGTTTCGGCAGCGGCGTCATGAGCCATTTCATTGAGTTGCAGGCGAATCGTCGTTTCACGTGAATCCAATTCAACATCGGTCGAAGGCTGAATCCCCGCGCCCGAAGCCGATTCCAGATGCGATCGCAATTCCGAAATTTTTTCGCGGCTTTGCTGGCCACCCAAACCCAATTTACGAAGGGGTTCTTCGGCTTTTGCGGGGTGAGTCCCATCGCCAGCCTGAGGTTTTCCAGACGGTAATTTGCCAGATTGAAACTTGAAAGCGGAGGGTTCTCGATCAATCGAATTTCGTGACTCAAGACTTTCTAGGTAGGATTCAAGGCTGCTCGAACCATAGGCGGGCAGTCCATATTGATTCTCCACTTCCTGGCTAATGGGTGGTGTTGTTTCAGTGAACAGGGTTGAAGTGAATTGGTAGGGAGGGAGTGTTTCGCTCTGCGAGACCTCAAATGACACACTCACATCATGCCGCGTCAACTGAACGGATTGCTGGTTGTAGGCGAGGGACTCTCGACGCGCGACCTCAGCCACCGATTCTTCCTCGTCAAATAGTTCTTCAAACGGGTTGACGGCGGCGGTGGAGCGATGCGGTGTTGTCGACTGAGAAGATGGGGGGACGGGTTCCGGCCTGACTTCTTCGGTTGGGGACGCCAAGTCCTGCATTTGCCACGTTTGTTCAAACATCGAACCGCCATTTCGACTTTCTGGCAAATCGTCGTCATCGGCGGCTATCACTGTCGGACGGAAGACGTCATGTGACGATGGAACACTCTTCGCGAAGTTCCATCGTGTGTCGGGTTCAACCTCGGGCTCCGGTTGCAATCGATAGTCGAAATCTTGTTCTTCAGCACGGTTTCGGTCGGCTGCTGGGGATGCAGACGGTATCGCAGAAACCGAATTGTCTGGATGGAGATTGTGAAGTGGATCCATTGGCGTCGCTGGATCTGGCTCCAATGTCCCAAACTCAATAACGGACCAATCGTCCTCCAACTCGCTGGCGACGTCGTTCCCGCTATTTTTTTCCTGGTCGCTTGCAACCGCACCCGACCAAAAGGCCGGAAATTGTTCCATTTCTTGCCAAGCCTGATTTAGAATTTCAAGGTTCACCGACGAGCAGCCTTTGATCGCACAGACAACCAAACAGTTGTCGCAGAGTTGATTAATCGTACGCGGCACGCCTTGAGTCAATGCATGTATGCGGTGCAGCGATGCTTCGTCAAAGAACTGACGGTTTCCACCTCCGGCGCGGCGAAGGTGGATACGAATGTACTCAATGGTTTCCGTGAGCCCCAATTGGCAGAGCTGAGAACGCGCTCCTATGCGTTGATTCAATGAGTCATTTTGGGGATCAGCCAGGGCCTCCTCGAATTTCAGATTTCCCGTCATCACCAAATGGCAACGATATTCACCCTGAAATGTCATTCCGCTGAGCATCCGGAGTTCGTCCAACAGGCCCGTGTTTAACCAATGGGCGTCGTCGATCAACACCAGAATGCCATTGGGGCATTTCTCATGCGGCTCCAAAAATTCAGCAAGCACTAATCGCAATTCACTTTCGCTCATATCGCGGTAGGGTTGCCCGAGCGCGAACAAAATGGACTGAAGTAAGTCGACGCGAGCACTCAGCTTGGAACAGGGAACCCGAGCCACCCGCAGTTGCTCGGCATAATCTTCTGCCAACATCTCCAGTAACAACGTCTTACCCACACCCGAATTACCAACACAAATGGCCGGACCACTTCCGCGATCAATGGCCTGTTTTGTCTGAGACAAAGCCGTCTGGAAGATCTTCGACGGGAAGTAATGATCCGTCTTGGGACTAACAGAAAACGGTTGCTTTTTCAGTTGGAAAATTTGTTCGTACATATTCGTTAATGAGTTTAGGTTTTGATGACGGAGGCTAACAGCGACTCAAGGGATTTTTTTTCTTAGTGAACCAAAGACCACACCACGCGTGACAGGGCATGCAACGGATTGGTCATGATGGCTTCGCGCATTTCTGTGTTGGTAATGAATAAACCAATAAACAGAAGGAGCGTCCCCATCAAGACCAGTTCGCTAAGGCGAACGATTTTTTGACGTCGATCGCTGAGACTGGCCGACGCAACGCCGCTGACCGCGGCACTTTTCATCTCAGCCACTACAGGAAGATTGAGTGTTTGCTCCAAAGTATGTTCTTTTTCAAATCCGGGATCGAAGGAGGCGGGATTCACTCCCAACGTCAATGCCCATCCGATCGCCAAGGCACTAATCAACAATCCCAACAAAACGCCGCGGTTGTTCAATGCCCCCACGGGTTGATGACTGGCAGCCGATACCGACGTGACTCGCAGACGAGGAGCGTGCCCCAGTTTTGATTCCAGTGCCAACGAGCTGTTGTCTAACATCGGAGTAGCCAAGGCTCGATCGGCATGGGCTAGTTTGCCAGCCAACTCTTCGACGGGGAATTCCAGCAGTTGAGCACGAATCGCTCCAATGGGGATCAAGCTCTCTGTTTCAGCAGCGGTGCGACTGGAGGCTTGGTCGAACAGGTTGGCAATTCCGTCGGTCGATTCATAAGTGGTTTTGCTGCTGGTGTGGGAAACAAATTTTGAACGAAAGCTCTGTACCTCGTTGCTGTCGTCACCATGTTCCGCACGCAGTTGATCTTCCATCCAAACCAATTCAGTGTGCAATTGCCAGTCGCGCCCTTCGTCACTCAACAGGGAAACCTGGTGGCCTGCAAGTGCACCATCAACCAAAGTGACTTGAGCTCGCAGTCGATCGACGGTAGTTAAAACGTCTTGCAGACTGGATTGCGATTGGCGATTGGCTGCAATTAGACTTTTGGCTTTGACGGTGTCGTCATTGAGCTCGAAGTCAACGATTTCGCGAACATGTTGCATAAAATAATGAACGAGCTTGCGTTCCTGAATCGTGCCGCTCCCGCGGAGTTCCAGCGATACGGTACTTTCATTCCGTTCCTGATTAAAATGAACCGCAAACTTTATTCGTTCGCGAATCAAGTCGAAATTGATGCGCTGGAGCTCTTCTTCCTTCATGGGAATCCCCGACGCCTTGCTGGCCAATCGGACTGTATCTAACAGAGACTCGTTATTCGAGGCGTCTTTGATGGCCATCACAATCGCTTCTTTCGCCGCTTCTTGGCTATCGGCTGCCAAAAGTCCCGCGATTTTTAATTGCCCAATCGTACGAAATTCCTGCGTCCACAACGCTGCGGCGCAGGTGAGCGTGATCAGAATTGCAAGTGAATTGGCTA
>JBGSIY010000175.1:0-7440 GCA_041742275.1 Pirellulaceae bacterium
AGCTAGAAGTCTGTACAACCCCGACCCGCAATGGCATATCCAATTTGCGAATGAGGTCGGCCAGCAACACGACACTCCCGGTCATAATGCCAATGATAGTTAGAGGCGAGGATCCATACACGCCACGTATTTCTTTGGCAAGATTTTCTACTCCATTTTGGAGCTGTTTTTGATCCAAAAGTACTTTCACCGTCAGGCACTCATTAAATAAAAAAAATGGATTCCAATTCTCAGCTGAACCGATTGAACATCGTATTTCGCAATCCAATCGAACAGGTCGCATTTTAGAGTCTGCGCACCCGAAACAAAAGCCAGTTAGAAGGGCTGTTTGACTTGTGTTCGCGCGTTGGTGATCTGAATTGCTCGCAGCAACCCCTGAGCCTTGTTCATCGTCTCCTGATATTCGCTTTCAGGATCGCTTTCGGCCACAATCCCGGCACCAGCCTGAACATGGATGCGGTCCCCCGAGACGACCAAAGTACGCAGTGCGATACACGTGTCCATGTTGTTCGAATAGTCAATATAGCCCACCGCTCCGGCGTAAGGGCCGCGGCGCAATGGTTCCAACTCGTCGATAATTTCCATCGCTCGGACCTTTGGGGCTCCACTGACCGTCCCCGCTGGCAGACTAGCCATCAGCGCATCGAACGCATCGCAATCATCACGCAATTCTCCCGTCACCGTTGAGGATATATGCATCACATGGCTGTAGCGTTCGACAATCATCAAATCGGGTAAAGCAATCGACCCATATTTGGCGACCCTGCCGACATCATTCCGCCCCAGGTCAACGAGCATGACATGTTCGGCGCGTTCTTTTTCATCGGCTAAGAGTTGTTGCTCTAATTCCAGGTCCTCTTCGCGGCTACTCCCCCGCTTACGGGTGCCGGCCAAAGGCCGAACTGTCATTTTCCGCTCGACGACGCGGCACATGATTTCCGGAGAACTTCCCACCAACGTCACCTCGGGGGTCCGCAAGAAAAACATGAACGGACTGGGGTTCAACACGCGCAGGGAGCGGTAAATTTCCAATGGATCACACAGCAACGGAGTCTCCATCCGCTGGCTCAGGACCACTTGGAAAATGTCCCCGGCTTTGATGTACTCTACCGCTTTGAGAACCGAAATTTCAAATTCCGATTGACTCGTCGCCTGTTTGATCTCTAGCGGCTGCTCCTCGTATAGGCCGGCCTCGACATCGACGGCTTGCAGGTCTGTTGATGGGTGGGGATTATTCAGTTGATTGATAGTGCTCTGTAAACGCGCCAGTGCCTCGGCATAAGCCAGTTCGGCGTTGTCAAACTTTTTGATCCAGGCGAGAGCGATAATCGTGATGGTCTTGGTCACATGATCAAACACAATCATCCGATCGTAAAACGCGAACGACAGATCCGGGAGCCCGCGGTCGTCTTCCGGAGCATTCGGCAACGACTCCACGTAACGAACGGAATCGTAGCCAGCAAATCCGACGGCCCCACCGACAAATGGTGGTAAATCGGGAATCGGGGCAACGGATGTCGATTTGAGTTCCTCCCTTAAGCAATCCCAAGGATTATCCGAGTGGCTCGATCGAGTCGCTGTGCCTTCCGTCCAGCGAACTTCATTTCGGACGGCGGTCATCGATTTGTGCGGATCAATCGCCAGAAAGCTGTATCGCCCAATCTTTTCCCCACCGACGACACTTTCGAACAAGCAAGCCGTCCCGCCGTTATCCAGGCGACGAAATGCCGACACCGGGGTCAAACTGTCCGCCAATAACCGCCGTGATACCGGAACGGCGTCATAAGCTCCAGAAAAACGCAAGAAACTAATTAGGTCAGGGTTTGCTGTCATAAAGGAAATACGGTCGCTGGAAAAAACTTAGAATCACCGAGACGAAATATACTTCAACTCCCAAAATTTACCAGATTTTGGCAGTTTAAGGCATGTGACTATTTTTCTCCCTGTCAAACTTAACATTCGTCGAACTTCGACTCGTTCACTCTTATTTTCATCTCAATTTAGATACATTCATTTGATGTCCACAAAAAATTAAATGGCCTTTGTTTAATATTCCCGTTATCCATTTACCGCAAAATGAGTAGAATTGGGGCAACGTCGATTTTGGGACCGAGCTCCTATCCCAAATTGTGCGGCCAAGTACCGCAAGGGATTGAGCTGAGGGATCCGCCCAAAGCATTTTCCCGGTGGCAGAGGAATGACCGTTTTCTGGCGGCCCCTAACGTTTTTTGCGGCCCCGCGTGGTTGGCCGTCGGAGTAGACGAATCTGTCCGGTTTCGGTACGAGTGGAGGAAGCAAAAATTGCCTGAAGGCGATGGAGCACTGGCCGGGCGATGAAACATCCGTCCGGGCGGTGAAGCCTCAGTTTGGGCAATGGAAGCACCAAAGCGGGGGAGCCTGAACGCGGGCAATTTGGCCGAGATCCGCTCGGTCGAGGAACTCGGCTCCACGGAATTGCAAGAGAAGCAGAAGCAAGAGAAGCAGAAGCGGGGGAACGCGACATGAAAAACACGGGTGTCCCCCACGACTCAATTTTTTGAACAACGGTTTTTTGTGAACAACAAAGCATACTATGAAATGTCAAAAGTGTGAAAAACCGGCCACGTTCCATATCACGGACTTGGCCGGGGACGGGTTGCTGGAACTCCACCTATGCGCCGATTGCGCGAAAATATATTTGCAGCCGGAGTCCGGTGAGTTGGATGCTCCGAAAATGAGTGGTGTGGTGCAGGGGCAATTGAAACTGGAACAAACGGCCGAAGAACTTCGCGATTTGGACAGTAAGTCGTGTCCCGTTTGCGGTATTTCGTTTTTTGAGTTTCGGCAAATCGGCAGATTAGGATGTCCCCATGATTACGATTTTTTTCAAGCCGAGTTAGAACCACTGCTGCTGAATGTTCATGGCAGCTCAACTCACACCGGCAAAAAGCCCAAACGAGCTACGCTGGCCGCGAACGTGGCGTCTGAAATCATTCGTTTACGCCGACAACTGCGAGAAGCCGTTGAGAATGAACGCTACGAGACGGCTTCCAAGTTGCGAGACCAAATTAAGGCCCACGAGGAGAACTCAAACAGTGACAGTTGACGCTCTCATTCAAATCATGGGGGAATGGCTCAAAGGTAGCGGACCCGAATCCGACATCGTTATGAGCAGCCGGATTCGGCTTGCCCGAAACCTGGCCGATTTCCCTTTTGTACGACGCTGCTCCGATATCGACCGTGCTAATATCGAAGCCACCATTCGTGAACGCATGCAACGTGCGGGCCGATTGGCAGCGATGGAATACATCAACGTCGCCCAGTTGGACGAGATCGATCGTTCGCTCCTGGTCGAACGCCAACTGATCAGTCGCGAGCTGGCCGAGGGCGAAGGCGCTCGGACGGTGGCCATCGATCCGCAAGAGCGTCACAGCGTGATGATCAACGAGGAAGATCATTTACGGATTCAAGTCATGAAAAGTGGATTGGATGTTCAGGCGGCGTGGGAACAAATCAATGAACTGGATGACTTACTGGAATCGCACGTCAACTACGCGTACAGTGAACGCCTGGGCTATTTGACAGCCTGTCCCACCAATGTGGGGACAGGAATGCGGGTCAGCGTGATGGTGCATCTGCCTGCGTTGGTAATCACCCAACAAATCGACAAGGCCTTCCGCAGCCTCAACCGAATCAATCTGGTTGTCAGGGGCTTGCACGGCGAGGGTTCCCAGGCACTCGGAGATTTCTACCAAGTCAGCAATCAAATTACTTTGGGTAAAACCGAGGAAGATCTTGTTCGGCGTGTGTGTGAAGTCGTCCCCGTGTTGCTGAATTACGAACGGAAGGCTCGCGATTTTTTGGTCAACGAAAACCATCACGATTTATTTGACCAAGTCCGGCGGGCGTACGGTACCTTGCAAAACGCTCAACAAATCAGCAGCGAAGAAGCGATGCACTTGTTGTCTCGGGTACGGATGGGTATCAACCTGGGCCTCATCGATGACCTGGACATCTCGACCGTCAACAAACTGTTTGTCCATATGCAGCCCGCACATCTCCAGAAATTGACGCGCACCATTGAAAGTACTGCTCAACGGAATATTGAGCGAGCGAATTACTTGCATGCTCAATTGAAAACCAGGATCAAACCCTCCGACAAGAATTAATCGAGACAAATAGCTCCGTCCTCAAACACTGGGTCGATTGTGAGATTGAAACTTTGGTTTACAATCGGATGCATCGACCGGTGTTTAAACGCGATGAAGGAGCGTTATGTTTCGAGTTCTCGAGGTCAACCAAGCGGGTGAGCTTACGGAGAGTGGCGATTCAAGCAGTGTGGCTCCCCCTCCACCGGGCGTCATCCGCTGGATTGACCTAAGTCAACAAGACCACCCGCAACTTTCACTTTTAGGTGAGCGGTTCGGATTCCACCCGCTGACCATCGAAGATTGCCTCCATTTCAACCAACGCTCAAAACTAGAGAGCTACGGCTCCTATCTGTTTCTAGTTATTCATGATTTTGCTCTGCAAATGCAAGAGTGCTCCGGTCGGCCCTTGGAGTTGCATATGTTTGTCGGTCGTGACTTCTTTGTGACCGTTCATCAAGACGAAATGCCCAGCCTCAACACGATTTGGGAGAAGATGCGTCACGATTCGCACTTACTCCAACGTGGACCTGACTTTGTATGCTACCAATTATCCGATGCCATTGCCGACGCTTACTTTCCGCTTTTGGACGAACTGGCGGTTCGGGTGGATGATATCGAAGATCGTATTTTGGACAACCATGGTGATGTCCGGTTGGAAGAGTTACTGGATATGAAACGTTTGCTCGTCCAGTTGCGAAAAATCATCTCCCCGCAACGCGACGTTTTGGCCCTGTTGGCCAAACGAGGTGAGGGGTGGATTAGTGAACAGACGGCGATCTACTTTCGCGATGTCTATGATCACATGCTCCGTGTCCACGAGACAGTGGAAGCCACCCGCGATCTTCTGGGCAATGCCCTGGACGCCTATTTGTGGTCCGCCTCGCAGCGCACAAACGAAATCATGAAACGCTTGACATTGCTGAGCGCGATCTTTTTGCCTTTAACATTTATCACTGGATTTTTTGGACAAAATTTCGATCATTTGCCTTTTGATCGCGATTGGTTGATGTGGTTTATGGTCTTCAGTTGTTTGGCAATTCCAGCGGGCATGCTGTTCTATTTTTTGCGCAGCAAATGGTTTTAACCGCGCGGTCCAAAAATTAGCGAGTCAGTTATCGATCGGGAGCCGAGTCGCATATTTCGATCAAGCGTGCGGCCAGGTTAAATGAAACTCTTTTCCGGAGCGAGACATACGATGCCGTTAATCGCGGGTTCAGGTCCACCACCACATCGAGTCGGGGATCTGTTTCGTGCAAGATCAAATCCATGCCAACGAATCCGCGCGTCGGGCCCAAAGCCTCGAGCGCATGGCAACCCAGTTTCATCGCCCGAGCATAGTGTTCCGCCTTAACAGGATATTTCGAAGTCAAATAGTGGAAACTTGGTGGCGCTTCCACTATCTGATAACTCGGTTCAAAAATTTCAAACCTGCGCCCATTTACGATTGCCACCAAACTTACCGATATTCCGGCTACCCACGGTTCCACTCGCCACATCCCTGATTCTGGGGGTGCCAGCTCATCCCACGACTGAAAAACCCGCAGGCCTTCACTCCCTGCACCATCATCGGGTTTGATCACAACGGGCAACGAGACGTGATCAAGATGCGGAACGTCGCTTCGGGAAACATTGTTCGACCCATTTGGTCCCACGAGTTCACCCCGAAAATAGTCATCTTGGACATGCGCGGCACAGAGTCTTGTTGCGGTGGCGTGTTTACTGCAACCCAAAGTCAAAAAATCTCCGGTAGGAAACCAGCATCGTTCGATTTCCTCTGACAGCCAATGACTGCAGCCCAGCAATCGTCCCCCTGTCTCCGGGGCAATCACGATCATCGCATCGACAGCGCGACTCAGCTGAACCAAGTGGTGGCGAAATTCGTTAGGATTGCCGACTGTTTTTATCTCGAGCGGAGCGTTAGAAGTCAGCTCATCTGTACGGCCCTCGGCAAAATCAAATGGCAATAAAAACTGGGATAACGAGTATCGGCTATCGCGCAAGGTATGCACGGAATGTCCGGCCAAAACGAAGTCGCTTGCAATGGCAGCCAGCATTTTTCCGCCTTGCCTGACAAACACATGGCTGGGGTCAAAAACTTCTCCGTCATGCCAACCACCACCGCCGCAACCCCATTCCACAACGCCAATTTTCATAGTGGTTGCATCAACCGGGAGAAAGGAATCGCCAGCTTGATCTGCCCTTTGCTTTTAATCATTGCCTTGTTCCCTGCGGATTTCACTTTGCTGTTGGCCCAAGGCGATTACTCGCCCCGCCAACGTATCCAACGCCTTTCTTGCTGCTTCACTTCCTGAATTGGTTGCCACGATATAGGCTTGATTGCGTTCAGGTGCGATCCAGAGAGTTGCGTACCAATAGGTGTTGGACCCGGAATGCGTGAGGACCGGACCCGAGGACCATTGCCGTTTCAAAACCATCCATCCCAGTGAATAACCATTTGCGGATGCCGGCTTCAACAGAACCGCCAACGATTCGGGTGTTAAAATCTTCTGCGGCGAATCTTTAAAAAACAAACTTGCAAATCGTCCCCAGTCGGCCAACGAGAGATGAACGGTCCCGGCGGGACCCAGCGCCGGCGCATTATCTCGCTGCACAGGCAACAGACGTTTGTTGGGTAAAAACATGTGTCCCCAAGCTTGGTTTGAATCTTTGACGTTGCCCGTGGGACCAAAGGCCGCCGATTCCATTCCCAACGGAGTAAAAACGTGAGTGCCAATTAACGACTCCCATGATTGACCCGTTGCCTGTTCGGCCATGTGGCCGGCGATCATATAACCCAAATTTGAATACAGGTATCCATCATCGGAAACCTTTTGTGCCGGCTGAGTCAATGAATCCAACATGATCGCATGGCGCGATTCGGCAATTGTTTCTCCTTTTTTCATCCACCAATTCCGAGCGTTGGCGGGAACTCGGCCGCGGTGCTGCAGCAAAGCCAATAAGGTTGTGTCGTGGTGGTCACGGTGGATTTTTGTTGTGTCGTCGGGAAACGATTCGGAAATTGTCTGTTCCCAACGCAGAATTCCTTGTTCCACCAAACGGGCAATCAGCACCGCCGTCATGGCCTTGGTGCAGGACCCAATGTGTATCAAATCCTTTGCGGAGGCCGGCGAATCTTCACCCAACTTTCGCTTTCCCGCCGCTGCCTCGAGAAAATGGTCTTCGCCATCCTGGAATCCAATGTATACAGCAGGCAATTGATCGGAGATCACATTTTGGGCCTCCCGTTCCAAAGCAGTTGGCAACGCCTCCCGTTCCTGGAAGGCTCCATAAGCACTGTTTACATTCAGCA
>JBGSIY010000176.1:0-7267 GCA_041742275.1 Pirellulaceae bacterium
TCCCACGCCGCCCCTGCTATTTTGTCGATCTGGGCTTGAGCGATTCCCACGCCCAACAACGAGTTACGACACCGCCCCATACCACCGTTGATACCCCCGACCATCGAAGGCGTCGAACTAGCACCACAATTATGGGACAAACAAGACACTATTATCCGCCGAAGAGCGTCACCAACGGAAATTGCTCGGCAGGGCAGGGCACCGTCCCGTCATTCTAACAAAAAAACGTCCCTCAACGAGCCTGCAAGACTCCGAGGGGGCCAGTTTGAGTGAGGCACCGGGAGTCAGCTAAAGTGCGTGCCACAAGAGTTAGTGGCAAATCCGGGCGTCCCCCGAGGTAAACTCGGAAGCGAGCGAGCGGGGATGTGCGGTGAAGAAGAGGTGCTGGGACGGCGGGGCGTTAGTGAACAATCTGGGCTTCCACCGAGGTAAACTCGGAGGCGAGCAGACGGAGATGCGCGGAGTAGCAGTGGTGCTGGGACTGGGGCGCAAGCGTGCTAGTGAACAATCCGGGCTTCCACCGAGGTGAACTCGGAGGCGAGCGGACAGAGAACGAGTTAGTGGACAATCTTGGCTTCCCCCGAGGTGAACTCGGAGGCGAGCGGACGGAGATGCTTGGAGTCGACGTTAAACCAGCCCCGACCGAGTTCACCTCGGTCGAGTGAAGGATTCACCACTAACAACGGCCACGGAAAACTCCCGTTCCAGCTCGCCGAAAACTGCCCCGACCGAGTTCAACTCGGTTGAGCAACGGATTCACCACTACCGCCCTCAACACATTAGCCCTCTAGGTACGGTAGAGCTCCCGTGCTGTCGGAAAACTTGGTGTCGGCAACGCCCATTCGGTTGAGCATCGAGACGTAGAGATTGGTCAGCGGTGTTTCCCTCTTGAACTTCAGATGCCGTCCTGGTTGAATAGTGCCACCTCCGCGGCCAGCCAGAATAATCGGCAGATCGTCGTGGTTATGACGGTTGCCATCGCTAATGCCACTGCCGTAGACCACCATCGAGTGATCGAGCAACGTCCCGTCTCCCTCTTTCACCTCCGACATCCGTTTCAAAAAGTAACCGAACATTCTCGCATGATGGCGATTGATAAGAGCAATTCTCGCCTGTTTGTCTTTACTATTTCCGTGATGAGATAGATCGTGATGACCGTCCGAAACTTCGATCTCGCGATAGCTGCGATTGCTCCCCGCATTGGCGAACATGAAGCTGGCGACTCGGGTCGAATCAGTTTGAAAAGCGAGGACTAACATATCCAGTTGCAATTTGACGTGGTCCTCAAAACTGCGAGGCACTCCCTCAGGGCGACTGAAATCTTGCATGGCTGAATCACCGTGGCTCAATTTATCCGCCCGCCCAATTCGCTGTTCAATTTCTCTGACGGCAAACAAATACTCGTCCAATTTTCGGCGATCATTGGCCCCCAACGCCTGATGCAATGACCGGGCGTCTTCGGCTACATAATCCAGCACACTCTTGCGCCGCCGGTCGCGAATCTCTCGCTCGGCAGGCGTCAACGAGTAGTCGGTTCCCGAGAACAAACGATCAAAAACCAGACCCGGATTAACTTCCTTGGCCACCGGACTGGTTGGGGTTCGCCAGGACATGTTCGACGTATAGGCGCAGCTATATCCCGAATCACAATTTCCCGATGGAGAGCTGGCCTCGGTTCCCAGTTCCAACGAAGGGAGCCGAGTAGCACGACCGACCTTTCCCGCAGCGTACTGGTCAATGCTAATCCCATTTTGAATATCGGCCCCATTGGTCTTCTTCGGATGACTCCCGGTCAAAAAAGCTGCAACGCTGCGGGCATGATCCCCGCCGCCATCCCCATGGGCACGGGCTCCATCCAACGTTAAACCCGTGAGCACATTGAATTCACTTTTAAAGTCGCCGAACTCTTTCAGGATCGGCGTCAAGGCATAGTCGCTCCCAGTTTCTGCAGGCTTCCAATCGGCCATATGCATTCCATTGGGGACATACAAAAACGCCATACGCGTCGGAGCTGTGGCACCCATTCCAGCACCGCCCATCGCTGCTCCGGACGTGATCGCTCCACGGGCAAACGGCCCCCCTGACATGGCTTCCAACCAAGGCAACGCGAGTGCCGTTCCCAACCCTCGGAGCACGATTCGGCGACTGATTTGAATGGACATTATTGGATCCCTTCGATTTTGGTTTGTCGTTGTCGAAACGGCTTGCTTTCGACAATACCATTAATTAACTCTGAAAACCGATAACCGTTCTGTTCTAATCGCAGCACGATATCGTTCACGGCACATTGGTCTTCGTATCGCAGCCCACGTCCGAGGGCATAGATCAACATTTTCTCTGTGAGGCAACGAACGAATTCGTTTTTTTTCTTATCTAACAAAATGGTTCTCAATTCCGCGGCACCGGAAAACTCCTCACCAGACGGCAGAACCCCGGTGGCATCAATTTCTTCACCATTGTCTTCGGTCCGCCAGCGTCCCACCGCGTCAAAATTCTCCAACGCGTAGCCCAGTGGATCCATCAGTTCATGACAAGAGGCACAGACCGGGTCACGACGATGTTGTTCCATCCGTTCTTTCAACGAGCCTGTGAGTTCTTGTTGCTCCAAGGGAACCACCTCTGGCGGGGCAGGGGGAGGGGGCTCGCCCAGCAAGTTATCCAGAATCCATTTCCCGCGTTTTACTGGACTGGTTCGTGTGGGATTGCTGGTGGCCGACAAAATGCTTCCTTGAGTCAGCAACCCGCCGCGAGCCGTGCCCGATAAAGAAACCCGTAGAAATCCCTCAGCCTCACTGGGCGCTGAGGGGAGCGAATAGTGCAATGCCAACCGGCGATTGACATAAGTGAAATCGGCGGTGACAAACTCGAGAATGCTGCGATCCTCACGCAATAGTTCGCGACAAAACAACTCAGTCTCCTGCCGCATATCCGCTAACAATTGCTCATCGACATCGGGAAACAATTGGTCATCAGGCTGCAATCTTTCCAACGTCCTCAATTGCAACCATTGAACTGCAAAATTCGAAATCAATTGATTGGCCCGTTCCGACTGCAACATCCGTTTGACCTCTTGTTGCAAGACCTTGCTGTCCTGCAGATTCTTTTGAAAAGCTGTCGTTAACAATTCGTTGTCGGGCGTCGTGCTCCACAGAAAAAACGAAAGATTGGTAGCGAGTTCGAATGAAGTCAATTCTCGGGCGGTTCCATCTGCAGGTGCGGGGCGTTCGACCTTGAACAAAAATTTCGGGGAGACCATCACGGCCTGCATGGCGTATTGCATGCTTTTTTCAAACGATAACTTGTCGGCACGCGACTCTGAAAAAATCGTCATCAGCCGGTCAACTTCTTGATCGCTGCTAGGACGACGAAAAAACCGGCTCGACCACGTTCGCAATAATTCGCGAGCCACCTCAGACTCTGCCGATTTTTTATCCGGGTACGTGAAGAAAAAATTCTGACTCAACGCCGCCTGTGCTGCGTCGACTTGTTTAGGCCGAACCACTGAGATCTCTTCCACGATCAAATTTCGATCACGGCGATCGGCATCAGCGGCCTGCGGATCATAAAAATCATTTTCGAACGCAATGGAAATCGCCTGCGAACCGCGCCCCAGTGAAATAGGAATATCTTTGACCATCGGTTGGTCATGTTCGACAATTTTCGTCCGCGTGACAACTCGTTTGCCGACATAAACATTTAACAGTACGGGTTCATCTCCCGCTTGTTGTCCTCGAGCTCGAATTCTCAAGACAAACTCATCGGGCTCCTTGCCCTTCCGTTCCCACGTCGCGGTACCATCGGAATAGAACGCAAGAGCCCCCGAGTCCGTGTTCACGCCACCCTCAGCGTTCCATTTTCTCAAATCCAGCTTCTTCTCCTCGGGCACGCTGTCTTCGGGTGCCGGGAGGACTTGCCGTGTGATCGTCTCGGCGGCATCTAAGTACTTTTCCATCAACATGGGTGGGAGACTGAGCACATCGCCAATATTATCGAATCCGTATCCCGAGTCATCGCCGGGAAACGAAGCAGCCGGTTCAAAGTCGAACCCCAAGAGATCTCGAATCGAATTTTGGTATTCCAACCGATTCAACCGTCGAATGGTGACGTGCCCCGCGTGAGATGCATTCGAGCAATCGATGCGATGCAGAACCTCGTCAATCCAGCCAGCCAGAAATTCTTGATCCTCCGTTTCCAGTGAATCAAAATCTTCGGGGGGCATCGAACCATTTTTTACTCGGCGAAGCACCTTCTCCCAGACATCTGATTCCGCTCGCAGGCTGTCGATGGTTTTGAAATGGGCCAAATCCAAACCCGCTTGCGGCTCGTCATGTCCGTGACAATCGAGGCAGTTATCTGTCAACAGTTCCACAGCCCGGCGATCCAGTCCATTTTCCTGGCCCTGCAAATTTGCAATCAGGAGCAGCAGGCAGAACACCACAACCACAAACCTGGCGGCATGAATTCCGAAATCTCGAAATTGCCTCACCGATTTCGCCTCCCAAACAAGAAAAGAATTTCCTCCAATTATATCGTTTTTTACCGACAAATTGAAACCACAAACACGGCGAGAACCGAGAAATCCGGTTTTAATCGATGGATTGAGCGAATCGTTCCCAAGTTTCAGTCTCTCTCTCGGTTTTTGCGGACCTATCTGTGGGGGAATGCCAATCCATGAGATTGTGTTGTTTTGGAAAATTCGCTGGCCATCCAATCAGCGTTTTCGTCAAACAATTGTTTGGCCGAGTCGGCTGTGATTGTTTTTATGCTCCCATGGTCATCATAGTGATGCAACCATATCTTTCCTGTTGACTCTTGTTGCAACCAGATCAATTCACCCAGTTTCTGATTAACCAGCATCAACAAAAACCCGCCACCCTTAGTCTCACGAAGGAGCAGCCGGCGCTGAGTCCCTTGAAGTTCTTCCAGACCAAATTCAAACAAGAGTGGGGGAGCCGATTCGGTTGGCTCGGACTGCGGGGCAGCTCGTTCTTCCACCAAGTGCATTTTAACGACCTGATTTTGAAGCATTCGATTCCAACTACGATTGCCTTGCTCACTGGGAGTCACCGCGTTGACAAACGAGTTGGGCAAGGGAGAGGATTTCAATGTTTCTGCAATTCGCTCAAACAGAACTTGAGGGTAATCAACAAAATCCAAATCGAAACCATTCCCCATGTTCAGCCACGAATCCGGCAAGTTCGACTCGCGAAATTTTTCTTGCAGTTCGGTTATCCATTCCTTCACGGGGCGATTGCCAAAACGTTGACTCCATTGATCACGATCGAGCGTCAAGCTCCCGGAAGCAGAGAACGTCAAGCAGAGTAATTGCGTTAGGTCTTCGTTCGCAAGGTCCATTGCAGAAACGGCCGGGGGTTGTGCCGCCTCGGCAGCAGGATCAGCAGCGACTTCGAGGTCCTCTTTTTCTTCTTGGCGAGTTTGCTCACGGGCGGTTAACCACTTCTCCCATCCATCGAGGTCGCCGCCCAGTTCCTGGTCGGTGACTTTTGTCAATTGTTCGACAATGGCCCCATGCAGTTCTGAATCCGGAGCTGCCTTGGCAGTATCGGCGAGCAAACGGACCAAAGAAAAAGGTTCGTCCATTAGCCCCTCGGAAACGATTTTATTGATCGCTGCCTTTTGCACGTCACTGCCATCCCCCACAGCCGCCTGCCGAATTCGGGATCGAAACTCGGCCGACCCCAGTCCCTTGCTTAAACCGTAAATAATTTCGCCCGTCCATTGATCAACCTGTTTGGCCAAACGCTCCTCGGCGGCCTTCCGTTCCATAAATCGATTTTGATCCAGGTCCGCAAACTCTTCGAGGAAGACGGACCATTTCTGTTCATCGACCATCAACGCGGGGCCCAGCATGGAAGAAATAAGTTCCCAGGGAATATTGGTTTCTAATCCAATGCCGGAATTGGCGAACTGAGCGAGCAGCGGCGTCAACTCTCGCCGTTCCAACATTTGAGCGAAGCTGTCTCCGGACTCGGCCTGAATAGACTCGCCTTGCACGGCGATCATGCGGCAGCCATGAGGCGTTTCAGTGATCATCACAAACTGACCAAGTTCGGCGTCGAGAGACCAGGCGAGGAACTCATCTTTAGTCTCTTGAACGAAGGTCGCTAAATGAGGATGCTCTTTACTTTTAACGGAAATGTATTTTCGGGCTACTTGATTGCGGCCGGGAATATCGCTCGCTTGTTCGAACACGACATCCAAATATTGGCCTTGAGCACGACAGGCCCAGGTCGCGCCACCTGATTGACTGGACATTCCCCGAGCTGTCACCATTTGGCGGCAAATATTCATGGCCTCGTTTGCCACGGGCAGATCCAACGAAAGGCGTCCCTGATTGACGCGAGCCACTACCAAACGCCCCAATGCGGCGTTGGCTTGAGTAAACTCTTTCCGAACCTCGGCCTTCACGCCCTGAGCCAAACTCGTGTGACAAGTCATCGTTAGGGGCAAAACAATCAGCAGCAGAATAGGAACAGCGAAACGGCTCAAGGGGGCACCTCGCGAAAAATGAAACCAGTTTTTTCTTCTTCTACTATAACTGATTCGCGACCCGACGTCGCTCGATATTGCCTTCCGGTGCATGGCTGACGAAGCTCAGAGGAAATTCCGCCTGCCTTCCCCGAAATAGCCAAGAAAAATATCCCTGGCCAATGCCGGCAGAAGAATTTTTGGTGGGGCCACAAAATCCTCCATTGCTCCTGCATCGAAGGGGCGACCTCCTTACCTCAATACGTTTGGAAAATATCCCCATTATTTTCTCATTGCCCCAAATACGAGCCGGCATTGTCACTTGAGAATCCAAAATATTTTTTGAATCCGGAAATTTGTGGTTAGGGCGTTCTCAATTTCAGAAAAGCATTTGGCAGTTCATCGATCAAATCGGTAGCGATCATCGAATGGGACCCCAAGCGACTGGCGGCGAGATCACCAGCCAAGCCATGTAAGTAGGCCCCCGTCGCCGCAGCTTCTGCTCCCTGCAAGCCTTGGCCAATCAATGCCCCAATGATTCCGGATAACACATCACCGGTTCCGGCCGTGGCCATGCCTGAATTTCCCGTTGTGTTGATAAACGATTCGTGGCCGTCAGTAACCAACGTCTGCGGCCCCTTCAGTAACATCGTCACGTCGTTTTCTGCGGCAAACGGAACGACCTTCAATCGCGCAGTTTCCGACGACGCATCCGGTTGTCGGGACAACCGCCGAAACTCACCCAAGTGCGGCGTTAAAATTCGAGGTCCGGCATGTT
>JBGSIY010000177.1:0-4445 GCA_041742275.1 Pirellulaceae bacterium
TACGACATCTACTACGACACCACGGATTTCGTGCGGATCAGCACGCAGCGTTTTTTGGCGTTGCGGGGGAGAAACCTGAAAAGCCTTGGGTCATTCCCGGTAACAGTGCCGCCAGCCCATTGATTGAGATCGTTTCGGGGAGGAGGCCAAGTATGATGATGACGGCCAAGCACCGGCTGTCAACCGAAGAGGTCGATGTGCTAAGGGACTGGATTGATGCCGGCGCTGAATGGCCCCCTAAAGCCCAACTGCCCGGCGAAAAGGCCCCCTAACAGACGTAGGATGTCTGGCCTGATATCAATCATGTTCCATTTGAACCGCAGGTGCTGGGCTCGCGCCCTCCGCTTGACGCGATGGTGTGATCCGCCAGTCATTTCCATTCGCTGGTGGTTTCCACCACTGCAGATTCATTGCTGCCGCGATTAACAAGCGGCGGTCTCGGCAGCGATAATCATGGACCTCGGCACAGAAGCTGCACGGGTGTTGTTGTTGGGTAAAGCAATCGAGGCTGGGTTGAATTATTCATGCAGAGGATTGCAGACGAGTTCCCAGCCTGGGCACTGTGCGTTATCGGAATTGTGCCATGCATGGCATTGAACGTGATGTCGCTAACACCCAAACATTTTTTAAAATACTATTAGACGAACGAAAGAATGATTCATGAACACTATTGTCATACTCCTGGTCGTGTTGTTGCTTTTCTCACTGTTGGGTGGCGGCTACGGTCTCCGCAGAGGCAATAACGCTCTGGCTGGCGGAGGCGGCCTTGTCGGGATAATCCTGATCATCCTCATCGTGATGTTTCTCCTCGGCCGGATATAGAGGCCAGCAAAATCCAGCAGGAATCTAAACAAGCTTGTGAAATCATGGTTGCAAGTCAATGTAAATTGCGTTGAGCATCGTTTTGAAACACAATCAAAATGCCGCGTGCTGCACAGAGTGGCCAAATTGCGGTCACCATTCTGCTCAATTGAGGGTTTGACGGAAGTCTCGTGGATTGATTATCGGATCGTACAGCGTGCTGGTTTTCTCGCAAGACAAAACGGACTGAATGTGAAGTCATACTGCAACAATCAATTAAAAAATAATGGAGAAAATGGAATGAAAGGTTTTGTGCAAGATATCGAGGTTTTGACGACTGAAAATGATGATTTTCGCCGGGTTCTTTACACGGCCAAAAACTCTCAACTTGTCTTAATGTCGCTGAAGCCTCAGGAAGAAATCGGAGAGGAGGTCCACCATCTCGATCAGTTTTTCCGTGTGGAAGAGGGGACCGGTGAAGCCGTTCTGGACGATCTCAGCACATCCATCCGTGCCGGCTCGGCGATCATCGTGCCGGCAGGGGCGAAACACAACATCATCAACACTGGGAATGTACCCCTGAAACTCTATACAATATATTCGCCGCCCAATCACCGCGATGGTGTTGTCCATCATACCCCTCAAGATGCGAAAGCCGATAGCGAACACTTCGACGGCAAGACAACTGAATGAAGTGGGAACGGTCAACGCGGCATCGAGTTTCGCAAGTTTTGATTTTTGGCTGCGGTGTAATTAAATCGAATCGGACATGGTCATCCAGTCGAAGGACGTCCGTTGGATGGCCCTAGAGTCAGACAGGGGCGACAAGTCAATCGATTGTCAGCTGACGGCGAAATTCAGCCAAGATTTTTTCACAGTAACCCGCGTCACAGTATCTCTGTTCACAGTATTCTTTGTCACCGCCTCGGTCGTCCCAGTCGCTGATGTATGTTGAAAGTAGGTCGCCACGGAACTGCGGGAAGAAAGCACACTGTAGCCACCATTATAGGTATCTCCAATGAAAACAGCCAAACCGCCTCTGCCCTATTCGGACAACGTTGAAACGATCCCTCCCGGCGAATCGGATGATATCCAACGCGTCGTCGCTGCTATGGAGATGCTGCTCGCGCTCAGTCTGGCGAAGAGCGGGCAATTTAACCCCGACGTGCACGTGAAAACGCATGGCTACGCGAAAGGGGAGTTCCGGGTGCAACCCAATCTGCCCGACGAGCTTGCCCAAGGACTCTTTGAACACGGTGGCATCTATCAGGCGCAGGTGAGATTCTCAAACTCAGCCAACCACGTACTACCCGATGCCATTCCTGATGGACGTGGGCTGGCAATCAAAGTTTTGGAAATAACCGGCGATTTGATACTGCCCGACAATCAGCAGGAATCCACGCAAGATTTCGTGATGATCAATCATCCGGTGTTCTTCGCACGCAACGTAGAGGACTTTCTGCGATTGGAACAGGTTCTCGTCGAAGCGGAAGGCAAAACATTCGCCACGTTACAGGGAGCTCTGACTGGCGGCGACTGGAACCCTTGGCACTGGCATTGGCGGGAAATGCTCAATGTTGCCCGCATCGCAGGCCAGTTCCCGGCACATCCTGCGAGCCAGACTTATTTCAGTATGGCCCCGATCCGCTACGGCAACTACGTAGCAAAATATCGGGTCAAACCTGTGGGTGATCGCCACGAATCGTACCTGGAACTGGTTCAGCGATTAGGCACGCAGGCCGACGCCTTGAGATTGGTGTTGGAAGAAACGTTGCGCACGCAGCAAGTGGCGTTTGAATTCCAAGTACAACTTCGCACTTTCGAGCGAACGATGCCCATCGAAGATGCCACTATCGAATGGCCGGAGAACGAATCCCCCTATCGCACAGTTGCATTTTTGGTACTACCGCGGCAAGAAATCGATTTGTTGCGACACCAAACTGAGTATCAGAACCTTGCCTTCAACGTGTGGCATGCGCTCGCCGCCCATCGTCCCCTGGGAGGCATCAATCGTGCACGCCGCCTGGCCTATCAAGTTTCGTCCGCCTGGCGTCGTCAAGGAACGTCGATGGATGCGGCAGAGCCATCGCGTGTCGGCCAAATTCGTTGACGCACAATAACGGTCTTTCCGTGCGTTTTTCCCCAGTCACGACCGTGATTATGACCGAATTCAACGTTGCTTCCGAACCTGGTCAATCGACGGGCGAAGAGATCGCTAACAGCATAAGCCATGGAATTGGGCTGCTGGTGGCCATCGCCGCGGGACCCTTCGTCGATGCCCGTGCGTGGAAAATGGAAAACCATGGGGTGTCGTCGGCGCAAGCGTCTTTGTGGCTGCCACCACGGCTCTCTATCTAGCAAAGACACTATATCATGCTTGGCCCCAGGGCCGTTACAAACGCATTTTACTCTCGCCAGAGTACTGTGCCATCGTTGTGCTCATTGCTGGAACTTACACTCCCATCACGCTGATTGCGATCCGCGGCACATAAGGTTGGACACTGTTTGACATCATCCGGTCGCTGGCGGCGATCGGCATGTTGTTCAAGACTGCGGTCACCACAACGTTTGCTTGGCTGCCCGGTGTCCTCTTTTTGGGACTGGGTTGGCTGATCGCGGTTGCGATGGAATCACTGTCGCAAAGCATGTCGTACGCCGGACTGATGTGGTTGTTGGCTGGAGGCATCTTTTACACCTTAGGCATGTCTTTCTATGCCAAGGGCAAGTTCCTTATTTTCATTTTGTCTGGCATTTGTTCGTGATGGGGGGAACGACCTGCCACGTTGTGACCGTTTGGTTCTACGTGGTCTAGCTGGCGATAGTCTTTGCGTTAATTCAAATCGTCGCGTCGACCATCATGTGGACTTCGGATGGTAAGAAAATGGAGATAAGAAGATTTTGGAAATCAATATTCTTACCCCTGATTTTCTTATCAGATGCCTACGAAAAGGGAGTTGTCGATGATCGGTCGCGAACCAAGCAGAAAAATCAGCTACCGTTACCCATCGACTCAAATCGCGTGGCGTCCTTGATGGATCGGATCGTTTTGCGGCGTCGATGATTTTCCAGCGAGGATTTTTACCATCAATGTGAATCGGCTGTTGATGCACGATGTCTGCACAGGCGAAGTTGCAGAAGGAGACGGAATTAAACAATTGGTCCTTGAAAAATTCTGGTTTCTGGTCTGTGGTTTTGGTAATCTGACCAGTTGATGTGCGATGGAACGAGGCTGGCACTCACATGCCATTGGAATCGATTATTCTGCTTTACTGAGAATCAGCAATGGGCTCGATCAGTCGATTCTGTTTCTAAAGCCGCTCCATACGTAACACGCCCCCCATGATTCCTGGCGAAATCTATTATGCATTTGCGAGGCTTAAGTTGAAGTATCTTTTGAGTCGTGCATCGGACCCGCACGATCAAAGGATACGACTGAATCGAATTCCAAATTCTACAATGGAGCTGAAGACATGAAATTTGCACTTGTATCGGTACTCTTGTTAATGTTGGAAAGCGTATTTGCGCAGGAGGCTGCTCCGCCTGAGAAAGCGGTGGATGATCTTAGATCGATCGCAGAGCAAAACAAGGCGCTTGCTCGAGATTTTTGTGAAGACATGTGGTTCTCTGACAGGACGGATCGGTTT
>JBGSIY010000178.1:0-11526 GCA_041742275.1 Pirellulaceae bacterium
GACGACTTTGCCGAAGCAACGAAGATGATTCACAACGAAACCAACCCCTACAATGCTCGACGTTTAAAACAAACGCATGGCGATCAGGTGGTCGTGGTGAATCCGCCACAATTTCCCATTTCCAAACAATCGATGGATGGAATCTACGATTTGCCTTACACCCGCAAGGCCCATCCCGCCTACAAAGAAAAAATTCCAGCCTATGACATGATCAAAGATTCGGTCACGATCATGCGCGGTTGTTTTGGTGGTTGCACCTTCTGCTCAATCACGGCGCACCAAGGGCGAGTGATTCAATCGCGAAGTCAAAATTCCATCATCAATGAAATCAATGAGATGGCCACCGACAAAGACTTCAAGGGGATCGTCAGTGATATCGGAGGACCTACGGCCAATATGTACGAAATGCGTTGCACGCGACCCGAGGTGGAGGCCAAGTGCCGGCGGCAATCCTGTGTGCATCCCAAAATTTGCAAACTGCTGGGAACGGATCACGGGCCCCTGATTCAATTGATGCGCGAGGCACGTGAGGTTACCGGCGTTCGCAAGGTTTTGGTGGCCAGCGGTATTCGTATGGATTTGGCCCAACGTTCGCCGGAGTATATGGCTGAATTGACCCGCCATCATGTTGGGGGACTGCTCAAAGTCGCTCCCGAACACGCAGACCCCAAAGTACTCGAAAACATGAAGAAGCCGAGTATCGACGAATTTCGCGAGTTCACAACTAAGTTCAAAGAAGAATCAAAACGCGCCGGCAAGAAGCAGCATCTGGTCCCCTATTTCATCTCCAGTCACCCCGGCAGTGATTTGAACAGCATGATCGAACTGGCTGTTTTTCTAAAACAAAATGGCTATCGACCGGACCAAGTGCAAGATTTTATACCCGCTCCTCTCGATGTCGCTACGTGCATGTACTACACGGGTATGGACCCATTTACCAAGAAGCCGGTGTATATCGCCAAGACTCTGAAGGATCGCAAAATGCAACGCGCGTTGATGCAATTTTTCAAGCCGGAAAATTATTTTGAAGTCCGCAAAGCCCTCTTGGAGGCCAACCGCAAGGATCTCATTGGCGAAGGTTGTGATTGTTTGATCCCCGATCAACCTCCCAAACAAGCGTTGGAAAAAAGACGCGAGGAAGCCGGACGACAATTCCGAGGCGACTACGTTCATCAAATTACCAAGGACGCACCGGCGGGAAAGAAAAAGAAAAAAGGACCACGGAAACATTCTCGCTTCGAGCCCGGCACCGGTTACCGCCCCGATCGAAAAAGCACCCGCCGCCGAGACCCCTAATCACGCCAGTCTACCAATTTGGGTTGCGTCTGTGCAGAAGGAATCTCAGTACCGCGCCGTACTAAGCTGTCGGGTGTTGGCTTACGCCTGGGTAATTTTCGCTCGTGCCAAAACAACTCCATCACCCGTCGCATGACGCCGCAACCCATGACCCTGGCAACGCTCCACCGGCCCAGGCGTTACCTGTATACTGTCAGCAAATGATCCAGGCAGCCAACCATTGGGGGAAGAAAAAATCATGATCCGCTATCAAATAAAGACTCTCGGTCTGGCAGTCTTCTGTTTGTTGTTAACGTTAGTCAGCAATCTCATGGCTCAGGACGGTCAAGTAACCACTTTGCACGTTTCTGTTGACGGAAACGATAAAAATTCAGGAGATGCAGAACACCCGTTGGCGACCATCGAAGGAGCCCAAGCGAAGGTTCGCAAATTGATCGCCTCTGATTTAAAAACAGATATCCATGTGCTGATCGAAGGGGGGACCTACATCCTCACAAAACCCTTGTTGTTCGGACCGGACGACGCTTTTCCAGCAGATCGTATCGTACGCTATGCAGCCGTTGACGGAAAAACAGCCATCCTCAGTGGCGGCACTCCCATCAGTGACTGGTCGGCACAATCCGACGGAACTTACACAACCAACCTCCCCGATGATGTGCCGCGAAATGGTGCATTGCGGCAGTTGTTTGGCGACGACCAAACGCTGCATCGCGCTCGGACGCCGAATGGCGATTACTTTCGCATCACGGCCGCAGGCGAAGATCACCGCACATCATTTCAGTTCGACGAGAATCAATGGAAACCTTCGGAGCATATCGTTGGGGCTGAGGTCGCATTGTTGCACGATTGGTCGATGTCCCGCGTGACGATCCAATCCGTTGCACCAGACTGGATTCTCTTGTCCCATCGAGTCGGAGCCCCCCATGACTTCTTTCGAATCGACGGATTTGAAACCACCCCGAGGTTCTTTGTCGAAGGTGCCTTGGAATTCTTGGATTCCAAAAATGAATTTTTTCATGACTCATTGCGCCATCAATTGATCGTTCATGGACAAACGGAATTGGACGCGATCTGGGTTGTGCCTCGATTGACAGAACTGTTGCGAATTGAAGGGACGTTGGAGAGGCCCGTCAAAGGTTTGATCTTTGAAGGCTTACAATTTTGCCACACGCGGTGCGATATCCCCCCTTCAGGTTACGCCGGGATTCAAGCTAGTTTTTTTGAAACCCGTGCGGAAGGCGGAGATGCCAACGACGCCGTCGATCCAGCCACCGAATCGGGGCATTCTCGTTTACCATCGGCTGTGAGCTGCAAGTTTGTTGATGGTTTGACGATGCGAAACTGTCGCTGGAAACAATTGGGAGGCGGCGGAATTTATTTGGACCGACAGACTAATTTTGTCGAAATCGACCAGTGTTTACTGGATGATATCGGCGGATGTGGAATCATGATCGGCGAGACGATCACGCGAGTGGGTGAACAAGGAGACAGTTGGGTCTGCCATCACAATACGGTGCGACGCACCCATGTCCAGCGTTGCGGGCAAATTCTGTTTGGGAGCGTGGGAATTTGGATTGGTATAGCTCAGAATACGTTGATTGCTGAAACCGAACTGCATGATTTGCCATACAGTGGTGTCTCTGTCGGGTGGCGATGGGACGATCAACCCTCTGGATGCCAAGACAATCGAATCGTTGGCAATCACATTCACCACGTAATGCAAGTCCTCTCTGATGGAGGCGGGATCTATACATTGGGCAGGCAACCCGGTACGGTGCTACAACAAAACTACATCCACGATATTCCCCTCAATTCTGGACGGGCTCAAAGCAATGGCATCTTTATGGATGAAGGGAGCACGGAAATCCTTGTTGCCGAGAACCGCATTTCTCAAACGGCAAACAGCCCGATTCGATTTCATAAAGTCGGACACAATACGATTCGAAATAACAACTTGACCCACACCCCCGGCACCGAACCATTCACCTACAACGCAGTCGACCCCAGTGTTTTAGAAATGATCGACAACGAAATCCAAAACTCAAATGAGCGACCAAACAAATGACGCCCAGGGTGGTTACATCGTTCCTATTTAAATACCAAATCCAGATTTGACTCAAAGTTGTTCATATCCTATCGATGACGAACAACGCGAAAAATCAGTTCATTTGCACCCCACACAAGGAATTGCTTGGTCGTTAGGACCTTGGGATTTGCAGTGCGATATCCTCGCTAATGGCAAAAGCGAACTCGTGCTAGAATTCTTTTGCCAAAAGCAATGGTCTTTAAACAGAGTGGCTACGATCCAACATTTGCCCAACTCAGCTGCCGATAATGTTATTCGATGGGATTTTAAGCCGATCCTCGCGATCAAATTCCTTTCCGACAAGTCAAAAAATTCAGACCGGTATGACGAGTGAACCTTATTGGAGACGCGTCCCCAGCAAAAAGCGATTTTGACACTTGGACATGTGTTGCAAAAGACATTGGAACGGGCTCGCATACAAGCGAAATCTAATTTCGACGAGTCAAATTCCGGTAGACCCAATTGGGACGTGGCGAACCAATCGATTGGTCTTTGAGGGCGATATTGGGAGTCGTCGTAAAATCACTTAATGCCGAACCGTAGAACGCCCCTTTTTTTCAATGTGATTCGTCTTCGTAGAGTTCGGGGAAGAGATCGTGGGATAGGCCTTGGCGTTTGATCAACGAGCGGGTGCGAGTCAAGAAATCGAATTTGAAGTTGGCCACTTGTTGTTCCGTGATATTTAAAATCGCGGCCACCCGTTTGTTGGCGAGACCTTTGACGAACAAGAGTTCAATGCACTTGAGTTTGGGCCAATCGTTTCGCTCTTGCCACTTCATGACTTGTTCTCGCATCGCTTCCACAATCGCTTCCCGCTCGACACCCTTGCGTTCGGTACTGCGAGCGATGCTGCTGGCGGCTCGTTCAAAACTTGGGATCTGCCATTCCCCATCCGAACCCAGACCAGCAGACATCGGAATCGAGGGGCGGCGTCCCTCGCGGCGTAAGTGATCGGTCAACTTGTAAGCGCAAATGGAAAACAGGTAGTTTTCGAGCGAGCGTTTGCCATCGTAATTAGGCAAACTGTTGACGAAGCCGATAAAGGTTTCCTGGACGATATCTTCGCTGGCAGACCGATTTGACAAACGGTTTTGAACGTAGGCCAACAAACGACCCTCGAACTTCGCGACCAAATCGCTCCACGCGTCGACTTCGCCGGCACGAATCCGTTCAATGAGAATTTGGTCTGGATTTACGGAATCATTCATGGTTTTGGGGCGATCGAAGCTGGCTAACATCGCGACGTCGGATGAAATTTGCAGCGATTATTTGATTTTTTTAATAAACGAACTCAACGCGTTGATATCGACACTTTCATCCGATTTCGATTTCTCACCGATATCCAGCTGAATGGTTTCGGGATCGAGATCCGCTGTATTATGAACGTCTGGAATTCCTAAGTTATCGATAAAACTTACTTGAGGACGTAAACCCGGTAGATCTCCAAGTGCGCTGAGCGAGATCGATTTATCGGGCGAGGCGATTCCGATTTCTTCAAAGTCAATCGATGAGTCACTGGCACCTCCCCACGCGCAATCGGCCGAACTTTTGGGGTTCGAGGAACCACTTGCAGATGGAGGTTTCGGGTTCGCCGCAGACGGCGTTGGAGAATTTGAATTGGGGGGTGAAGAAGCCGAGCCGGGTTTAGCGGAGGTCTGGTTCATTCGAGGGCGGGCATTTTCCTTGTTCCGCATCGCTAATTCTTTTGCCGCCAAATCTTTTGCCGCCAAATCTTTTGCCGCTAAATCCTCAGCCGACAAGGTGCGATCGTTGCTCCCTGAATCCAACTGTTGATTGGCATCGGATGGCAAGAAGTTCGCACGCATTTGTGGCGACACAGTGGGTTGCGCGACAGGATTGTCTGCCCAGGCCTGAGAGGTTGGCATGTGGCCATTTTTTGCTGCAGTGAACTGAGACCGATCGGCGGAGAGTTCGTTTCCTTGGTCGGTTCCGTAATCGGCACGAAAGGTAATGTTCCCCAACGTCAGCAACTCGCCCGGCAAAAGCGGTTGCTCCCCCTTAATCCGCAAATTGTTCACATAAGTGCCGTTCATGGATTGAAGGTCCTTAACCACCAGCACCCCGTTCCGCTCGGTAATCTCGCAGTGCACTCGTGACACCAACGCATGCGGGACCGTCAATGTTGCGGTTTTGCTCCGCCCGACCGTTGCCGGTAATCTCAGGCTCACTTCTTGGGTTTTGGCGTCGCCACCAACCACAATCAACTTGGCAATCAACATGATTTCCCTCCCGATCTTGTTTCTAGAAAGTCGATCGATTTATGCGAAAGACCGTCTATGCAAAGGCAGTAACAGCTAAAAAAAATAGCTAACTCCGAAAAATTTCAGTTGCAAACACACGTGGCGGGTCGTTCGGTAGTGTAACGTTGCCCGAATCGAAACGCAACAAACAACCAAAACAGTTTCCAAAAACGACCTTGCAAGCTTCGAACGGTCCGTTATAATTGGACCCATGATTCGATCGAAAGTCAAATTTTGATCAATTTAACAGTGAAATGCGGGTGTAGCTCAGTTGGTAGAGCATCACGTTGCCAACGTGATTGTCGTCGGTTCAAGTCCGATCACCCGCTCTCAATTGCCCATTTTGGCAGCCATCTTGGTCCTCACCAGGGTGGCTGATTTCGTTTGATGACCTTTTATTGATGAAATACGTCATTGAAGCGAGCGATACTAAAAAGGACTGACGGGGGGGCGAATTACAGTGCGGGGGCGATTCAACGAAACCATTGTGATCCTTTCGTAGTCGGTCGATAGGCCATGAAACTCAGTTTCCTGGTGTCCGCCGAATCCCGCGTTTACCGGCCAATGGATCAATACGCCGTCTGGTCAAGTCCCCGGTTTCTACCTTAAAATCTGGTGAGGGTCAGAAAAATCTGGTGAGGGTCAGAGAAATTTCGTTTGGTCGAAGTTCTTTATTTTTGGTTTCGCAAAAGAATTGAATTTGTTAGATTACTGGCGTGACAAGGGTTGGTCCGATCGTAAATAAGCCGTTTTGTCGTTAATTATTTGTTGGGGATTTTTTGTGAACACTGAAGCGTCAACTTTGGAAGAGACTGTCGAACTGAAAAAGCTTAATTTGGCCGTCGATGTCAAAAGCTCGAGCGCTTGTCAACGCCACGTGCAGGTAACCATTCCACGTGAAGACATTGAGCGTTACTTCCAAAAACAGTTTGATGACCTTGCCCCGCGTGCGGAACTGCCAGGCTTCCGCGCCGGTAAGGCACCGCGTAAATTGGTCGAAAGCAAGTTCAGAAAACAAGTAGCCGATCAAGTCAAAGGTGCCTTGCTGATGGACAGCTTGGCCCAAGTCAATTCGGAAAATTACTTTTCCGCGATCAGCGAACCCGATCTGAAATACGACAAAGTCAATGTTCCCGAAAGCGGCCCCATGACTTTCGAGTTTGATATTGAGGTCCGACCCGAATTCGAACTGCCCAACTGGAAGGGTCTCGAAATCGAACGCCTGGAACATGAGTTTACTTCCGAAGACGTAGACTTGTATCTGCAAATGATGGCCAAAGAAAATTCAGAATTGATCCCTGTCGAAGAGCAGGTCGCGTTGGAAGACACGATCAATTGCAATATCCGCGTTACCGTCGACGGAAAAGAAGTTCAGACACACGAAGACGTCATGCTGACCGTACTTCCGACTCTCTCATTCAATGATGGGAAAATCGAAGGGTTCGACAAATTGGTCATCGGCAAAAAAGCCGGAGAACACATCCAAACCCAAGTCCAAATCAGTGAACATGCGGATAATTTAGTGCTGCAAGGGAAAACGGCCGACCTGGACTTTGAAATTTTGGATGTCAAACGAAATGAGAATATTGACGTCTCGGAATTGGCAGTGGAATACGGCATGGAATCCGAAGAAAAATTGCGAGAAGCCATTAAATCGACTTTGGAGCAACAACTCTCCTACGAACGACGCCAACAAGTGCGAAATCAAATTAGCTCGATGCTGACAGAATCTGCTAGTTGGGATCTTCCTCCCGAATTATTGAAACGACAATTCCGTCGTGAACTCAATCGCGCTTTATTGGAATTACGTTCCAGTGGTTTTTCACCGGACGAAATTCGCGCTCGTGAGAATTTGTTGCGACAGGACGCCATGGCGCGGACTGAGGCATTGCTGAAAGAACATTTCATTTTGGAACGAATTGCCGAAGAACACAAAATCGAAGACGAAGCCAGCGATTACGATGTTGAAATTGCGCGTCTTGCCGTATCCACCGGAGATTCTCCTCGTCGCGTGCGAGCACGTTTAGAAAAAACCGGTCAAATCGATTCGCTGCGAAACATGATCATTGAACAAAAAGTCATTTCAAAGATTGAGGAAGAGGCGAAGTTCAAATCGGTTCCCTACAAAATGCCCGGAACTCGCACCGTGGAAGCTGTTGAATTCTCTATCTCGGGAGATTTTGACAACGACATTCCAGAAGCCAAGTTCGATAACCAACCAGACACCGGGATTCCCGGCCAATCAGCCGTCCCCGGAGCAGCCAAACCGTCTAACTAACCTCCTCGCAACGCTCACCCGCCGACCCACTCAGAGGTCGGCGCGGTGCAGATGCGCGTGCAGACTGGCAAGGCTGAGGGATCAGAACACAGGGCTGAATGTTTAGGGCCGAGTGTTTAGGGCCGAGTGTTCAGGGCCGAGTGTTCAGGGCTGCTGCCATTTAATGGTATCGCGTGAACGAACTGAATGAATGC
Source organism: Pirellulaceae bacterium (assembly GCA_041742275.1). GTDB lineage: Bacteria > Planctomycetota > Planctomycetia > Pirellulales > Pirellulaceae > BJ22. Next base: position 8,116 of record JBGSIY010000178.1, read on the forward strand.
AGTGCACAAGACTTCTTGAAAAAAAAGGCTTCTTGAATTTTCGAGAAGCCTTTTTTTTGTCGTTTTCTTTGGTCGTGTTGGCTATTGGGGCCCTCAGGGTAACGTCATCAACCAAATAACAGCGAGTGTCATTGCAGTGAACTCGCAATTTGGGCCTTTTTTCTCAGGAACACGATTTGTCTGATGCAAAAAAGGGTTGAACCCATGGCCTGACGAATTTCCCAATTTGTTTCCTGATTTGGGGATCAGTTTCGTGGCAGACGAATGCGTTACCGCCCCCCTTACGGCAGACGGTTATTTTGGATTATGTTGCGGGCCAGATTCAAATACATGAAATTCGATGAAATACCCCCTGACTGGGATGAAAACGGCGATCTGTTTCGCGATTCAATCGAACATTTTCCCCGAGCAGCAACCGAAAATAAATTAGCTGGAAACCGCCGGTTTGGTGCTTTTTTATAAGTGTCTCGCCAGGCATGGGCGGAGAACTCGATGGATGCTCCCCAGAAAGACGTTGCCAGAATTCATCCGTCACCAGCGGTAGATTTTGCTAGCAGTTGGCTAATGATTAAGGGGATAGTAGGTTTCAAAAATCATGTTTGAGAGCCGCTTGTCCTGTTTTAGCCTCGACTCCCCACTAGAATTCGACGATCATCCGATGTAATCATAGAACGGAATTGAAATCAAAATCTAATTTAAATTGCAAACTCTTTTATATAGAACCATTGTCAAAGGACTAATTAATGGACGTGACTCGCTCCCTTCCGCTTATCGCTGGCAGTATCGGAGAGCCCCTGCAGAACTCCTACGCCTCACAGCAATACACCCGCCAACGTCAAATGACTTTGGGGGATCTCTTGCTGGAAAATCGTATTGTTTTTTTGCAGGGGGAAATTCATACCGGCAATGCGAATGAACTGGTGATGAAACTGCTGTATTTGCAGAGTGACAATAAGAAAAAGGATATTCATTTTTATATCAATTCCCCCGGCGGCGACGTGATCGCGACGTTGGCTATCTATGACGTAATGCAAATCGTCAATTGCCCGGTAGCGACGTACTGTGTGGGACAAGCGGCTAGCGGCGCAGCTGTTCTGTTGGCCGGAGGAACTAAGGGAAAACGATTTGCCCTTCCAAACTCACGCGTCATGATCCATCAACCCTACGGTGGCGTTTCGGGCCAAGTGAGTGACATTGAAATTCAAGCCAATGAAATCATGCGAAATCGTGCCGTCTTGAATGAAATTTTGGCCCAGCACACTGGAAAGACGGCGGAAGTCATTCAAAAAGACATGGATCGGGATTTGTTTTTGACCGCTCAAGCCGCCAAGAACTACGGTCTCGTGGATGAGATTACGACGAAGCAAGCACCCGAAGTCGACAAAGACGATTTGGCCGACGACAAATAAGGTCCCTTCGGTTGTTCAATCGATTCGGTTGTTCCAAAGGAATGCATTGACAACTCACAGAATCGTGTAACCATCAATCAAATTTCCAAATTCCAAAAAATAATTCTTTAATTTACGTTTGAAATCAATAGCACCTCACGGAGTCACGTTGACTATGGCCTATGTACCTTATGTTGTCGACAACAACGGTCGCGACGAACGCGTCTATGACATTTATAGCCGTCTCTTAAAAGACCGCATCATTTTCTTGGGGACTCAAGTCACTGCGGACCTTGCCAATTCATTGGTGGCTCAACTGCTGTATTTGCAGTCGGAAGATCCGAAAAAAGACATTCACTTGTACATCAATTCCCCTGGCGGGAGTGTGACGGCCGGGTTGGCCATCTACGACACTATGCAGTTTTTGACTTGCGACGTTTGCACCTATTGTATGGGCCAAGCGGCCTCGATGGGGGCACTTTTGCTGACGGCAGGGGCCGCTGGTAAACGCTTCGCATTGCCAAATGCTTCGATTATGATCCATCAACCGCTTGCGGGCATGCAGGGAACAGCAGAAGAAATTTTGATCCACGCGAAAGAACTGAAGCGAGTCAAAACTCGGTTGAACTCGATCATGCTGAAACACACTGGGCATACGCTGGAAAAAATCGAGCAAGACACCGACCGCGATAACTTTATGACTGCCGACGAGGCCTTGGATTACCACCTGATCGATCGAGTTGTGAGTTCGATGGAAGAAGCCAAAGCCTAGCATTTCGCTGACCCAAAGTACGTCAAAACCGAAACGCGGCAACTTGCCGCGTTTTTTTTGGGTTCGCGAGATGATACATTTGGGTTCTGCGGCCCAGAAATTTGCCATTCATTTCGTTTGCCCGTAGCATTTAGCCCGCCCCGCCACAGTGGGTATCCGCGGAACAATGCAACGAAACGCCCGCACCTGAATATTAACCAACAAATTCGATTGATAACGACTGAGGATCATTTATGAGTTTCCCGCATGTCTACAAAATCCAAGCTTCCGCCTCAAGTGATGGCTTAGTCAAACTGGTTGGCGAGAATTTACCCGAATTGAACTCAGCCCCTCCCGCTCAATTTGGTGGACCTGGAAATGAGTGGTCGCCCGAAGACCTGATCGTGGCAGCAGTGGCCGACTGCTTTATCCTCTCGTTCCGCGCGATTGCCGCTGCCTCGAAGTTTACTTACATGAGCGTGAGTTGTGACGTCAATGGAACCCTGGATCGAGTCGAGCGTGAGATGCTCTTTACGGAATTTTCGATTCACGCCACCTTGGTCATCCCGGCCGATGCCGACCCGAGCCGAGCCGAGCGTTTGCTGGAGAAAGCGGAACAATCATGTCTGGTTACAAATTCGTTGAAATCCAAAGTACATTTGATCTCCAAAGTAACGCAGTAGACATTGTCAGGGGAAACATGTTAAAAGTTAACCTATCGACGCTGAACCTCGGTGTGTCCCCAAAACTGAAGCGTTACAACTTTCTATTTGCGGGACCTTCTTTGCCTGATCGGGTCTCGAAAACGCCTAAGGTGCAGTCCTGAAATAACTTCCCGGTTTGAAAATAGTAGATCGACTCTCCGAGTCGAGAAATCGCGCCTCGGAGAGCCGTGCGGAATTGAGCCAAATCGCCAGTTTATTTCCGGATTAATCGGAACGCTTTAGCTTCCGATTCCCTTCCAGACCCGGTGCTCACGCACTCCGGTTAATTTTAAAAAATGGGATTTTATACGGGACTGTTCCTGAGGAATTGTACTGAAAGAATTTCTCGATTTACCCCGATAGGGGTTATCAGCTATTAGCCGGTGGTTGAGCGCAGCGACACCACAGGAAGATTGTTACCACCGACATTGCACCCTGAAGGGCTACGCTGTGAAGCATTCTAGGCTGCCAGGCTGTCGTTGGTTTTGCGAAGTTTTTCGCGTTCTTCGTTGGTCATTTGTCTGACATTGGGGTCGCCTAGTGGTTTCTTGTCTTTGTTCGCCGGACA
>JBGSIY010000179.1:0-4536 GCA_041742275.1 Pirellulaceae bacterium
CTAAGAGACGTTGAAGATGCTCGCCAAGCGTCTGCGGGTCAATGAATGCGTTTTCGATATTGAGCCAGTTGGGTGACAAGCTACCATATTTGGTGAGCAAATCTCGGTGCTCTCGCCACGATTTTAGTTGCTGCACGCAGGTGTTGTAAATTCCGATTAGTCGTTTCGCAATTTCAACGGGGTTTGCCTCTCTGTTCAAGATAGTTTCTAGTGGAAGTGGTTGTATGGCTTGCTGAATTGAATGATAAAGTTCTAAAGCGTTTGATAATAAATCGACATCAGTCGCCTCGCCTTGGGACCAATTGCCGAGTTGTTGCCATTGAGCCGTATCATTTAGGGCAGATTTGGCATGCTCGTATTGCCGCAAGGATTTAAGGTTCAAAAGTAATTGTTCTAAGGTTTCTTCCTCATTCAGGCGAATGAACGACGTTTGTTTTTCGAAGGCCAAGATCGAATCGACGAGATTGGACGCTTTGTTGGCCATTTCCGCAAGCGACAAGGTATTGACGTCAGTATCGTTAAAGCCAATCGCGGTCAATTTCTCGGCCGATTGTAGACTTGACTCCAGACTCAGTCGAGCGCGGCGAAAACTCTCGCGATGAGGCTCGATTTGCGAATAGCCCTGTAGGAGTTGTTTAGCCTGCTCATAATTCATCCCCCGTTCTTTTACCGTGCAAATCCATTGGAGTTTTGACTTTAGTTGTCCTAGATCCGTTTTGTCTCCGGCAAACCAATCGCCAAATAACTGGCAATACTCGCCGTGATTATTAAATTCCGCACGTCGAGTTTCTATGTTTCGCAAAAGCTCTAGAGCGTGTAGCCAATCGGTGACTCGTTTTCCAATGGTTGGCTTGGCGAATTTTAGAAGTTCATATTTGGCCTTGCGAAAGTCACTTGATAGCCAAGGAATCCACGATTGGGCGTAAGGACGCAGTTGTTTCTCAAGTTCTAGAATATTCTCAGCACTGGGGATGGCATCTTGATGAAAGGATTGTTGGACGGTCGCGGCATCTTGTCGGACTTGGGTCAATTGAGACTTGAGCTGATTGAACAGTCTAACGCCTGCGGGGCTAAAAAGATCGCGATGGAAATCCAACGTCAAAGCCATCACCGGATGTTCAGCAAGCTTTAGATGCTCATAATTGCGTTTGAACTCGTGGAAAGTTCGAGCTTTGCTACATCCGAGCACCTCAAGTTTCTCTGACGCTGCCTTGACGGCAGAAATGGCATCTAACAGATCTTGGGCCCAGACGCGGAGCTTTCTCAACTCCCGAATAGTATATAAAGCGCAGGTAGGGAGGAGTCGATGAAGGACTTGATTTTCGACTTCCTGAGCTTGATTAGGCGAAAAGTCCGTGGTTTCCAACGTTATCTTCTTAACAGCGGATCGAAGGGACTTTATTGTTGATAAATCGTGTAGCAATTGTTTTGCGAGGATTCGATTGGACTCGGGAACGAGGCGCTGCCAGTCGTTTGCGGTTTTGATACGTGCAGCGATCTCGCGAACCTTATTTAGTAGGGTTGTTGTATCTTTTCGTATCCACTCTAGCCAGTCACTTCTTAGGTAGCCGCTAGTATCGGCGTTCTCCTGAGCTGTCTGCATAATCGAATGAAAAGCAGAATTAATCGATTTTATTGCGGCAATGACTTGATCTTGCTGCGATGGGGCAACTCGATCGGCAAGAAAGCCCCACCATGGATTAAGTTTTGGCTTGTCAAACTCTCGCAGCATGTGTTGCAGTGTCTTTAGTTCGAGTCGCAATTGACGAAATTGTTCCAATGACGGTTGCGGAATAATTGAAGGATCGTTGAGTCGAGGAATTTGTTTCTCGTTTGCCAAAGAAACTTTCCAAAGCAGGTCATAGAGTGTTTCGTTGGCAGGTCCGATCGTACACCGCAATAATGAAGCGTAAGCATTGAGATGTTTCTTGTTTTCTTCGAACGCTCGACGTTCGGTTTCGATCTTGCGGGGGTTGCAAAACTTGGCCTCCATCCGTTTGCGAAGGGAAGCGATAACTTGAATTGGTGAAGCGTCGTCGCTATGAATGGCCAAACAGAAATCGCCAAGCCCTAGCGCATGAAGTTTGTTTTCGACGACGTTCAACGCAGCTCGTTTTTCAGCTACGAATAGGACAGACTTGCCGGCACTTATGGCCGCCGCAATCGCATTTGTAATCGTTTGAGATTTGCCTGTACCTGGGGGCCCTTCAATAACAAGGTTTTTGCCGTTGATGATATCGCATAGTGCAGAATGTTGTGAACTGTCTGCATCGACGACGAGTGGAATTTTATTGGCGACATCATTTTCGTCGATTGCATACTCTTTTGCATAGAGATCAGTTCCTGAATATTCGTTATCGCCGCCGCACATAATTCGCTCGGCGATCTTAAGATCCTGCTCGGGCTTACCTTTCCAATTGGCAGGATCAGCGTCCAAGTACATCAAGAGCTTATGAAACGAGAAGAAACCTATAAAACCTTCACGAACAACTCGCCAGCCCGATTGTTTGGAAACAGCCTCTTGCACGAGTGAAAAATACTGTTCAGGAGATGTCTCCTCGTCGAGAGTAGGGAGTTTCAAGCCAAACTCGCGATGAAGTTTCCGTTCTAGGCTTAAGTTGTGTTGAATTTCGTCCTCGGTCCAATAGACTTTGTAAACGTATTTTCCTGCTCGCTGGTCGAACTGTTTTTCTAATAATACTGGTATCAAGATTAATGGAGCGAAATGCATCCGTTCGCTTGAATCAGACTCTCGCCACTGTAGCGTGCCAAGGACCAAATGGAGGTAGTTGACGCCAGTCTCTTCGATCGTGGTGTTCGCGCGTTGAGCGATGGACTTCAGGAGGCTGTCAAGCTTCTCTGGGTCAACTACATTGGTCTGTAGGACATCATCCTTATGCTGGCCCAACTCGAATTCTTGATTGGGGTCTGCGGGCGAAAACTCAAAGATCGTTTGCACTTCTTCGGCGAAGTTTTCGTTTGTAGGGGCGGAAGTAAACGAAGATACCAACGGATCCATTGGCATACTAATCGTAGATGTCTTTCTTACCGGTTTGAGCAAGGGCTTTTTATGCTGACTATCCTGACGTTGCGAAAATCGAAAATGGCTCGTTTTTTCAACGAGTCGGCTGTAGATATGGTTGGCTCGTTCGTCGATAAACTGGATGGTGTTTTTGGATCTACGGAAATTGACCAGGTTATTTCGATTGGACAGATCAAGTAACTTTTCTCGGTACCTTTCAAGTTCCGTTGCAAGTTCCATTGTTTTACCTTGGTCAAAGATGGTGAGAGCTAAATTGCTATTGGTATGCAGTTGATTGAGTTCAATGTGAAGTTAAAGTTTCAGTCTATAATAACAAGAGATTTTCAGGCTTCAACTAGCGGGGTTCAGAGAGTGAACCGGCTGTCCTGCCGAGATTCGGACGAATCTTCGAGGTAAACTCATTGACACTTGTCTGCGAAGCTGTTTTGTTGTTGGCTCTTCAACTCGGATCGCAAGCAATGTCAAGATCGCATTTTTACCCCTGCTGTGAAAACGAAATTCAAGAGTCCATCAATGCGGAGTATGCGTCTTTGACAACTTTTGGTTTTTTGAGATCGATTATTGTCAAAATTCCAAAGGTGAGAGCTGTCTCAATAATCGCTTGGTTATGCGCTGGCGCATTCCTCTTTTTGAGTCACTAATATACACGTCAATATTAGAAAATCTAACTGCATTTACAAACGGTACGGTCCCAGTAAAGTCGCAAAATTTATTCAAGTAAGCGTCCATTAGCAGGGTGGGATGTTTTTTTAGCTTTTCCGACGGGCGCGTTTTGCGCGGCGACGGTCTCGAGTTTCGGTTTTGTTGTCGGCGCGCCCGCGGCGTTCTGCTTGGCGGTAGGTGCGGATCGAATCTGGATGCTCGGCGGCCCAGTTCCAGGGGAGCAGGGGTTCGTAGTTTGTCTCGCCCGCCAGAAGATGTTTTAACACGTCGTTCACATAGGCCCAGATATCGAGATCGTTTCGGTGTGCACTGCTGACCAGCGTGCTGAAGTTGGCGTTTCTTTCGCCGCCCTCAACGTTGCCTGCGAATAGCCCGTTCTTGCGACCGCTCGCCACCTGCTTCATCAACTGCTCGCACTGGTTGTTGTCCATCGGCAATGACGGATCGCCCAAGTAACGAGTCAGCTCAGTCCAATGATTGCGCGTATAGTTCAGTGCTTTACGCAACTCGCTCTTGGGCAAAACGACTTGCACTGTGCGTTCATCGATCGCGTTCATCTCTGCTTCCATTTCGTCCCAGATGGCACGCGATTGCGTTTGACTTAACTTCAGCCGCTGGTCAGACGAAAGAACTTTGCCTTGCGTTTCCACGTCGTGTAATTTCTGGAACCACTGCATCCAGCGATGCCGATCGGCCGGATAGTCGTCCGCGTCCTCGAATTTCCGACGCGCGTGAGAGCCACACGCGGCTCGCACGATCGCGCCATTTGAGCCAGTGACAATTGCCTCGAAGCCATGCCAACAATCGCCCAGCAGCGTGCCCGAATAGTT
>JBGSIY010000180.1:0-6696 GCA_041742275.1 Pirellulaceae bacterium
GCCCCAGCGGTAACCTCCGCGCTCCCACGATCATGGTCGGGAAAACCATGGTAGTCGGCTTCGACGAGGAAACCTATCAAAACCTTTAGAGCAACTCCAACACGAACGAATGGGATTGCCCCTCCCGAGGCAGATTGCCTCCCACGCCGCCGAATGTGGGAAGCGTTTGAGGTTATCGCGTAGGGGGGCTCCTGAAGAGGCGGCGTGGGGCCAAAGATTGGTGCGGGCAGAACAAAAATCGTTGATGGCTCCCATCGCCGCCGTTTCGTCGCCGTCTTTACCCCGGGCTTTCCCCAATAGCCGCCTTTCCGCAAGGCGGCGTACCTATTGAAGCAGTGGCCAATGAAAATCGCTTGAATACGCATTGCCACCGCGATGATTTCATGCCGCGCACCCCAAACAGGCAGATCCAAACCGCAAGACCTGCTGCGGACGAGAAATCAAACGGCAACATGCCCAACTGCAAGTTGCTGTTGGCAACAAGCCCGTCCCCAAATTAATCAGTGACTTGCGTTTCCAGGAATCGAGCAAGGCGATGGAAGTCACTTTGCTGCTTGATGAAACGCACGACGGTGACTAACGTCTCTGGGTTGACAAGTTTTTCAAAAGGTTCGTAGTGCAAGTCCAACTGGCCGGAACAGGAGACCATAACTCCATTCAATTTCTTTTCGGCTAAAGCGCGAAAGGCGCCCACACCCAGCTGGCTTCCCAACATCACGTCAAACGCATGGGGTTTAGCACATCGCGATTCATAACCGAATTGCAGCCCTTTGATTTTCCGCTTCAATCCGGTCTTAGCCGTAAACGCTTTGGCGACCAGATTAGTGAAGATCTCGCACAAGTTAATTTCCGAAATGGAAATGTGCCCGTGATCGTCACGGCGAACGCCCTGGAGAAAGTGACTGGGCAGGAATTCCGCCAATCCTTCGGCCAACACAATCACGCCATACTCTTTCCCTTCGCGATCCCGGGCCGCCATTGTTTTTACAATTCGGTCCACCACACGATCGATGTTCATAATCGGTCGCGTCGTCGTTTCTCCCGTCTCGAGAGTAACGGTTTCCTCCGTCCGGTAATCCCCGGCAATATCCTCAACGCTGATCACCAAACTCGCCTCGCCAGCAATGGCCGCCCCATAGGCCAGCCAACCGGCACTGCGCCCCATGGTCTCGGCAATAAAATAAGATCGGGTGACTTCGGCGTCATAAATTAGGTTGCGAAGTTCGGCTGCCAAGAAATCGACGGCGGTGAAAAAACCGAATGTAAAATCGATTCCGTGGTAATCGTTGTCGATCGTTTTAGGCAAATGCACAATCGGGATGGTCTTGTCGTTTTTACTTAATTTTTCTTGGTAAAGTTTGAACTTATTGGCCGTTTTCAGTGTGTCGTCGCCGCCAATCGAGATCAATGCATCGACGTTGATCGAACGCAAACCGTTATAAACGTTGCGTAAAGGAAGTGATTTTTCCTCGTCTAATAGGTCACTGGGCGAGTTAACAAATTTGCCGGGATTGGTTCGCGCCGTCCCGATCATGATTCCTTGTGAATTACGCGTTCGTGAGAGGATTTTATGCGTGAGGTGAATGTAATCTCGCCCCTCAACCAATGGCGAATTTGGAGAATAATCGATCAACCCTGAATAACCATGGCGAATTCCGATCACTTGCACGCCCGCGCGTAAAAATGATGTTGCCGCGGCCGAAATTACGGCATTGGCGGCCGGAGCGGGGCCGCCGGCAAACAAAATCGCAACGCGTTCGAACAAAATTTCAGGTCGGGCCGGGGATGAAAGGCTATTTGACAACGGACAGTTCCTTCAGGGTTTAAAGCAATCCAATTTATAACTATTCGCTCTCAGACTTATTTTTTTTGCAGTACCCTGTTTGCAGTACTTTTGCCGAGACGTCGCAAAACAGTGGAACGGCGTTATCCGCCGTTCCCGACATCAATGGGTGCAAAAACCGGCGTGAATGCCCAACGGTCTTTTGAGCCGAGAACGATTTCTCAATCTTCCAAAACGTCCCTAGTCCTACGCGACTTACGAACGCTCAACCCGATTTTAAATGCAAACCGGTGATGTACCAAGGACCTAGGTTGAGCGAATTCGGTCGCGATCGCTCCAAAGGCAAACAAGCCGCCACCGATTAGCCGCAATGGCATTTCAGAAAAGTTAACGCCCATTTTATTTGTGTTGACAGTCAACAAAGAGAACTATTTTGATCAACAGTCAAATAAAAAGACAAAAGGTTGAGGACACCAACACTTGCCACGTTCCAGAACACTTGCCACGTTCCAGAACGTCGCGCAGAGAAGTTACATTTTATTCGGATACGGTGGCCGTACCTCGTCCGAATTTTTCAATGGAGCTGCATTCGAAATTGTTAGCTCGGGGTACTGGGCAATAACACCCGCTCTACCCATTTCGTATCGACTTTGCCGTGAATAAAATCCGGGTGCAATAGAATTGACTGCTGGAAGTCCGCCGTGGTCTTGATCCCCTTAATTCTCAATTCGCGCAAACTGCGTACCATCGAGCTAATGGCCTCATCGCGTGTGGGCTGATGCACAATTAACTTACCAATCATCGAATCGTAGTAGGGGGGGACCGAATACCCAGCATGAGCATGTGAGTCCCAACGCACACCAAAACCACCGGGCACAAAAATACCCTCGATGAGACCGGGGCAAGGCTGAAAGTTCTTCTTTGGATCTTCAGCGTTGATACGACACTCAATGGCAGCACCTCGCGCAACAATCTCTTTTTGAGTGAACGGCAACTTTTCTCCGGCGGCAACTCGAATTTGTTGTTTGATCAAATCGATCCCGGTGACCATTTCCGTTACGGGATGTTCGACTTGAATTCGCGCGTTGACCTCAATGAAATAGAAATTGTTGTCCTTGTCGACAATAAACTCGACCGTTCCCGCATTGAAATAATTGGCCGCCTTGACCAACCTCACAGCCGATTCGCAAAGTTCCTTGCGGACCTTGTCGGGCAAAGTCGACGATGGACTCTCTTCAATCAATTTCTGATGGCGACGTTGAGTGGAACAATCTCGCTCCCACAAATGGCAAACGTTACCGTGTTGATCAGCGATCACCTGGACTTCGACGTGTCGCGGCTTATCAACAAATTTTTCCAAATAGACACCGGAATTACCAAACGCCGCTTGCGCCTCCGTCATCGCCTGTTCAATAGCACTTTCGAACATCGATTCGTCGGTAGCAATCCGCATTCCCTTGCCACCCCCACCCGCCGTAGCCTTGATGAGGACGGGGAAACCAATTTGTTGAGCCGCTTTGATCCCATCACTGACCGTTTCGATCAAACCGTCACTACCGGGAACCACTGGCACCTTGGCCTGGGCAGCTATAGATCGAGCCGTATTTTTGTCGCCCAACATTTGCATGGCTTCTGGCGATGGCCCGATGAACTGAATATCCGAGCCGCGAACAACTTCGTTGAAGTGCGCGTTTTCACTGAGAAATCCAAAGCCAGGATGAATGGCTTCGGCACCACTGACTTCAGCAGCTGCAATGATTTCCCGAATTTTTAGGTAACTATCGACGCTACGCGGGCCGCCCAAACAATAGGCTTCATCGGCCAATTCGATGTAACTGCTTCCACGATCAGCTTCTGAAAAAACAGCAACGGTCTCAATACCCAGTTCCTTGCATGCCCGTATGATTCGCAAGGCGATTTCACCGCGGTTGGCAATCAAAATCCGATTGAACATAGTGATTCAGGGGGTCTCAGAATTGTTTATGTTTGTTAAATGGCACACGTTTCCTAAATACTTACCCGCCCTGCCGAACGATCTGACATGAGGCTCCGACGGGACAGAAAAAGTCTTTACGAGGGGATGACTTTGAACAAAGGCTTGTTGACATCCACGCTCTCTTCTTCTTTCACCAATAATGCAGCGATTTTTCCCGAAACACCCGCAGGAAGTTCGTTGAAGGTTTTCATGGCTTCGACAATACAGACGATCGTTTCCGGTGTGACGGTATCACCCACCTTGACGAACGAAGCAGAAGTGGGTTTTGGCCGCGAGTAAAACGTACCAATAATTGGGCTCTTTATGAATATCGCATTGTCTTCGGCAGCGGGGGCCGAAGACGGACCAGGGGATGCTGCAGCACTGGCGACGGGCTGCGAACTGGCAACGGAGGGTGCCGCCATCGAGGGCATGGCAAACATACTGGGTTGCTCACCACCCTTTCGCAATTTGATCCGCTTGTCAGACTGCCGCAACTCAATTTCATTGAGTTCGTGCTCTTTCATCAACTCGATCAATTGCCGAACTCTCGCGACGTCAAATACGTTAGGGTCAGACTCCGGTTCATTCGCCATTCTTGTCTCCCGATATGGATTCAGTGCAACGCTGGTCGCCAAACGACGAGCGGAAAGAAATTATTAAACTAAATAAGCTTGAATATGTTAATCATTTTTTGTTTTTTCGAAAACTAGTCCTTTTCTACTCCCGACATTTCATGCCCGACCTGCCTGCAAACGAAAACACTCTTTTCCGCCCCCATCAAAAAATATTGAACGATTTTGATTGTCTGATTTTTCAAGGCTACCCTGCTTGACAGAAAAGCTTCGCATCCACCTAGAAACAACTTTGAAAACCGTAACCCAAACAGAATTCGGGCCATTCAAGTTGTTGAATTTGGAGCTAAAAAACGTTTTTTTCGATTGCTACGGGCGAGTAACAGGTGAAAGAAGTCGAATTCCTCTGCCTTTCACGTTGAATTTAAATCTCTTGGTGGAAAGAAAAAAAGTAAAAGATCTCCTTCTGTTTCCAGATGCATAAAATCGCCAGTTCTCGTTTGTCATAGAATCGGGCAAATCGCCGATTCGAAGTCGCTGGGGAGGCTGCTTAGCACCTCGTGGCCGTCCTTCGTCACAAAAATGTCATCTTCGATTCGCACGCCACCAAAACCAGGCAGATAGATGCCCGGTTCGACGGTCACGACCATTCCCGCTTTTAAGGTCCCTTTGCGCGAAGGGGAGAAACTGGGGCTCTCGTGGACTTGCATACCAAAACCATGCCCTAACCCGTGGCCAAAAAACTCTCCAAATCCCGCTTTTTCAATAAACCCTCGGGCCGCTCGATCGACGACTTGGCAATCAACTCCCGGGCCGATCAATTCAATGGCGGCGAGTTGAGCACCGCGGACGACTTCAAAAATTTTCTTGAACTTCGCCGGCGGTTTTCCGGTGACCAACATCCGCGTCATGTCACTGGCATACCCACAGAACCGAGTTCCCCAATCGATCAAAACAAAGGGGCTGGCATCGATACGGCATTCAGTAATTCCAGCATGCGGCAACGCCGCTCGCGGCCCCACGCCCACAATCGGCGGAAAAGCACACCCTTCGGCTCCCAATAATCTCATCTCGCGTTCAAGGTTGTGGCCAACCTCTCGCTCCGTTTGGTCACGACGCAATTGAGATCGAATAATTTGAAAAACTCGCTCGTTAATTTCAATTGACTTGCGAATTAATTCCAATTCGATCGAATCCTTGACCGCTCGAAGCCCTTCGATAATCCCATTGGTGCTCACCAATTCACACGGTTGCATTCGTTCCGACCAGTCGTCATAAGCGTGTTTGGTTACCACGTGGGCTTCAATCGCCAACGCAGACACCTTCATTGACCGAACCACGTCCGCGGCCGCAGCCAAGGTCGAACCGCTATCCCCCTTGATCTCAAACGCAAGTCCGGGGCACTCTTCTTCAATCTGAGTCGTGAACCGGGAATCGCTGATCAACATCAACTCTTGGGGTGTGACCAATAAATATGAAGAGTCCCCTGTGAACCCAGTCAAGTAGGTCACGTTAATGGGACTGCTGACAAACAACGCTCTCAGCCCTTGCGCCTTGAGCTCACGCCGCAATCGCGACAGCCGATCCAAATACTGTTTCTTCAACATTTCAATTTCACTCAAAATTTCAGAAAATCGGACACCGAGGAAACCGCGGCGTTCTTATGCTCTCAACCTCTTGCTCTCAACCTCATGCTCGATGCTCAGTGATCTCAACTTCAGGTTGCTCCACCGCGGCCGGCTGTTTTCATCATGTTACACTACGAAAACGGCCAGGACCGAGCGACGCCGATCCCTGGGCACCTAGTCTAACATTTCACCGATATCTTCGTCACGGCACACCCAGGGAAAATGAGGTGAGAATAAAGCGAAATTGAGACAAGAACAAATGAGCCGAGCGTCGTTGCGATCGGGGTTTCTCCACATCCGGGGTCTGATTGCGATTGCCAGACCTCACGTCAATGCCCGATTCCAAAACCGAAAACTACAAGCTTACTTTTTGCGAGCCGGCAGTTTCAATTCCAGGCCTGGTTCTAGAGGATCTAAATGAGTTATTCGGGGATTCAAAAGTGGTGCGTTGAGCTCAATAATTTCTAAATACCGAGATGCTTGTCCCAGTTGATCGCGAGCGATTGAAAACAAAGAATCTTGAGCCCGTACAATGTATTTCGTTTGGGCGACACTTGGCCTTCCTGCGGCAATCTTGTCCTGGCCACTAGTAATCCGAAGGAGGTCATCGGGTATTGCGGCCCGATGCAGCTCAACCAACTCTTCCAAGGGCGGGCAAATCAGCTCGAGACCCTCAGGTAAATTGTCGAGGCCGTTCAAACGATCGACATTGCATTCATGCAACGCTCGAAAGTA
>JBGSIY010000181.1:0-7228 GCA_041742275.1 Pirellulaceae bacterium
AACGCATGACGCTCGATCATGATCTTTCGCTTCTGCCCTTGAGGTTGATAAAAAGTCGCCAACATTAAATGCAAGTTAACGGTGAGAGAATTCATCATGACAACTTCGTCATCCCGTGCCCCGACTAAAAAGGCCATGGTCGAGGTAAGAAACTCATGATAAGGCATCCAGGGAAACCGACCGGTAAAATGTCCGCGCACTCCCAACAAACGCCAATGTTCGAGCTCCTCGTTCAGCAAGGCTGCCGTCTGCTTCGGCTGACACCCCAACGAATTGCCCACGAAATAGATTTGCGTTTGCCCCTCAGGCGAACAAGGTAGATAAAATTCCTCTCGAAAACGCCTTAAAGGGTCCTCTTCATCCAGATCTTGTGAACTGCCGTTAAATTCGAATTGGTTCATAGAGGGCTCTGTCTCGGTAACTAAATAGGGACTCACCTAAAAAATCATTAAAAACTGTTAAAGCGATTTACAGAAGCCGACGATGGACGGCAGCTTCATATCGCTCACAACCTTGGAATTGCGCCCCCACGTTTTTCATCACTATCGAACATCATCGAGATCGAACATCGTTGAGGCATTCCGGACTAGTTCATGACCTCCAGTGGGAATAAAATAGGCCGCGATGGCGACGCATCCGTATTGAAAGCCGCGAGTTGAAGATCCAACAAATACAACCCATCGGGGACTTGGTCAGGCACATACACCATTTCTGTGATTGTATGCTCAAGCTTGGCCTCGTTGGTTATCGCACGAGTATCCACGTTCAAATTCCAATACAAGCAATGGTTACTCAATCGCCCTTGGTCTTGCATTCGATCCACTGATGGCAGATCAACCAGCAAGTGCTGGATGCCGAGATCGCAAATAACTTGCATCGCCTCGGTAGTAAAATAGGGCGGCGGATTGCCGAACGTATATTCTCGTTGCCGCTTGGAAGCCTCGTTCGGTTGAGTGCGGACAATCAAAGCACGGGTTTGACCCAATCGATGCAGGTCATCGATTTGCTGGAGAACGCCGACTAGTTCCGCTTTGGTGATGACGCGATCCGCCGCTTCCAGAGGAGGGTCATACGTATCTGAGTTATGGGCGCCTACGCCAGTTGTTACCGTGATCACTTGAGCCAACACGGGCCCCGACATCAGACATCGCCCGATATAAAAGTCGCCTTTAACAATATGCCCAATCGTTTCCGTATGTGTCCCGTTACAATGCGGGATCAGTTGCAAGACGTCGACATTGCAACTCCCCCCCTGCCCTGTATCGCCAACAAATCCATCTCCGGAGTAGGGGCGACGGCTTGCATCGGGAGTGCCAAAATGATTTGGTTGTTGATCACTAAAAGTTTGTTCGATGGCAATCGAAATCCCCTGAGACAATTTGACTTTGTTACTTTTGCCCTTGTGAATAATGGCTAAATGAAATTCATTACTCATGGTTTCTACGCGACCTTTCAAATGAAGTTCGTAAATGGCACTTTCGGGGTTTGGGGCCAATGATCCGGCGTTTTCGCCAACACCCCATGATGAAAGGGGCGTGTTCTCATCGACCAACAAAACCGAGATTTTTCGGAAACAGTCTACTGCAAAGGCTCGGCTGTTCCGACTAAAGTAACAGTTCTCAAGCAACTCGGGGAGTCATATGAAGCTGGATTTAACGAATCGAAACGCAATCGTTTGTGGGAGTTCTCAAGGCATCGGTTTGGCGGCAGCCGTCGAACTGGCCGAATTAGGGGCCAATCTCACTTTATTCGCCAGGAATGAAGCGTCGTTGGAAACGGCCCGTCAAACGCTCCCCGTTCGCTCGGGCCAAACTCATGAGGTGCTGGTTGCCGATTTTACCGATGTCTCGGCTGTCCGTGGAGCCATCGAACATTGGCTGGTCCATCACGCCGCTTGCCACGTGTTGGTTAACAATACCGGCGGTCCCCCGGGTGGCCCGGCTCTGAACGCCCATCCCGATGAATTTTTGAATGCCTTCCGAAACCACCTGATTGTCAATCAGACCTTGGCCCAGTATCTGGTGCCTGGTATGAAAACGGCGAGTTATGGAAGAATCATCAATGTGATTTCAACTAGTGTAAAACAGCCCATCAGCGGACTCGGGGTCTCCAACACCGTGCGGGGTGCAGTGGCGAATTGGAGCAAGACACTGGCGGCGGAACTGGCTCCCTTTGGCATCACGATCAACAACGTCCTCCCCGGAGCCACTCGCACCAGCCGCTTGGATGCGATCATTCACAGCACGGCCGAAAACCAACAACGCCCAACCTCCGAAGTCGAAACAAAAATGTTGGCTTCGATTCCTGCACAACGTTTTGGAGAGGCCGCCGAGATCGGCGCGGCGATCGCCTTTTTGGCCACGCCGGCTGCCGCCTATATCACGGGAATCAATTTGCCTGTCGATGGGGGACGCACCCAATGTCTGTAATGTCGATACGTTCTTTCATCAACGGTGATTTTGCTGAACCCCTGTCTGACGCTTGGTTGGACAATTTTGAACCAGCGACCGGCACCGTGTATTCGCGCGTCGCGAATAGTTGCCCGGCCGATATCGACATGGCTTATGCTGCGGCACAAAACGCATCGGAATCTTGGGGACAAGAATCCATTGCCTCGCGTTCGCACTGGCTGAACAAGATTGCCGATGGCATTCAATCGCGTCTATCAGAATTTGCCGAAGCGGAAACACGCGACAGCGGCAAACCAATGCGGTTGTCACTGGAAATCGAAATCCCTCGCGCAGTCGAAAATTTTCGTTTCTTCGCTTCATTGATTTCCGGAACATCCAGCCATGCTCATGATGGTCCCCTGGGGCTCAATGTCACTTTGAAACAACCCTGGGGCGTGGTCGGAACCATTTCGCCTTGGAACTTGCCGTTGTACTTGTTTTCCTGGAAGATCGCCCCGGCTCTGGCAGCAGGGAACTGTGTCATCGCGAAACCGTCGGAACTGACTCCCAAAACGGCTCAGATGCTAGGGGAAGTCTGTCGCGACATCGGACTTCCTCCGGGCGTACTCAATATCGTTCAAGGGGCCGGTGAGTCTACCGGTCAAGCCTTAGTGGAGCACCCGGGGATCAAAGCTATTTCGTTTACGGGTGGCACCGTTACCGGATCGCGGATCGCAGCCACCGCCGCACCCAAATTTAAAAAACTATCTCTCGAACTCGGCGGAAAAAATCCCAACTTGATTTTTGCAGACTGCGACTATGAAAAAATGCTGCAAACAACCCTCCGCAGTTCGTTTCAAAACCAGGGGCAAATTTGCCTTTGCGGTTCACGGATCTATGTGCAACAGGAAATTTACTCCAAGTTTCTCGACGATTTCACACAGCGAACGGAAGCTCTCAAACTGGGCGACCCCGAACAAGGGGACACTCAGATAGGTGCGGTGATTAGCGAAGCTCATCAAAATAAAATCTTGCGGGCCATCGAGCGAGCAGTCGACGATGGCGGACAAGTGATCAGCGGCGGAAAAAAGGTGCAGGTGCCGGGACGCTGTGCCCAGGGCTGGTTCGTTTCGCCGACCATCATCGTGAACAACACCAACGCTTGTGCCGTCAATCAAGAAGAAATTTTTGGCCCCGTAGTCACTGTGCAACCGTTTGAGGACGCCGCACATGCTTTGAAACTGGCTAACGACTCTCGCTATGGCCTGAGTGCCACAATTTGGACCCGGCACCTGGACCAGGCACTCGACGTCGGACGCCAAATCGATGCGGGTGTCGTCTGGATCAACGGCTGGTTAGTGCGCGATCTCCGAACGCCCTTTGGAGGGATGAAAGATTCGGGTGTCGGACGCGAGGGTGGCTGGGACGCACTCGATTTTTGGACTCAAAGCAAGAACTTATGCTTTTGCCGTTAGTCACACTTTCGCCACCTGGCTGGAAAATTATTCATTTTGAAAACGTCTGGAGTTCGTGCACTTAGTAATTGTCCGGAATTAAGTTCCCGGATTAGCCGAACCGCGCTAGAGTCCGGTTCCCTGCAAAACCGGGTGCTAGTGCACTCCGGCTAATTTTAAAAGCGGATTTTATTACGGGACGGTTCCTTAGTCGTCCATTGTGTTAGCTCAACTGCGAAAACCGAATCTCCACGCGAACGTCAATCAACGAATTCAATTAGGAACGTGTCTGAAATGTCCGAAACATCATTCGATTCCGCAAAAGCCCCCGAACCGGTAGGAGCCTATCCCCACGCGCGCCGTGTTGGCAATCTTTTATTTCTATCGGGCGTGGGCCCACGGCAACGAGGCTCCAAAGAGATTCCCGGCGTCACATTAGATGGCTCGGGAACCGTCATCGCTTATGATATTGAAAGGCAATGCCACAGCGTCTTCGCCAATGTTCGTGCCATCGTCGAGGAAGCCGGGTCATCGTGGGAACAAATTGTCGACGTCACTGTTTTTTTAACGAACATGCGTGACGACTTTCCCATATTCAATCGAGTCTACGCAGATTACTTTGGCCAAACCCGCCCTTGTCGTACCACCGTGGAAGTCAATGCGTTGCCGACGCCGATCGCCGTTGAATTGAAATGCATCGCGACGATTGTTTAACGGTTCGGACTTTTTTCATGAGCGATCCCATGCCTCACAAGCTGCCCTTATCTGTAAAAAACCCCGTGATCGATATCCATACGCATATTCTGCCACAAACATGGCCGGATCTGGCGGAGAGATATGGCTACGGTGGATTTGTCCAGTTGGTGCATGAGCAACCGGGCTGCGCTGATATGGTCATCGACGGCAAATCCTTCCGTCGCGTTTTTGAAAATTGCTGGTCCGCCGAGCGACGTATTGAAGAATGCGATCAATTTGGCGTGGATGTTCAAGTTCTTTCGACCGTTCCTGTTATGTTCAGTTACTGGGCCAAAGCCGAACATGGCTTGGATCTGTCCATGCTGCTCAACGATCACATCGCGGGATTGGTTCGCGACTATCCGACTCGGTTTGCCGGCCTCGCCACGGTTCCCTTACAACATCCTCACATGGCCATACGAGAAATGGAGCGGTGTGTCCGTGATCTGGGAATGGCCGGAGTTCAAATCGGCTCCAACATCAACGGCATGAATCTGGATCGACCCGAGTTCTTTCCGTTCTTCCAAGCGGCTGCAGAATGTGGCGCCTGCATTTTTGTTCACCCATGGGAAATGATCGGCGGCGAACGCACAAGTAAATATTGGATGCCTTGGTTAGTCGGTATGCCCGCGGAGTCGTCTCTTGCGATATGTTGTTTGATTTTTTCTGGAGTCCTCGAAAAACTTCCCCACTTGCGCATCTGCTTTGCTCACGGGGGCGGATCCTTTCCTGCGACGATGGGCAGAATTCAACATGGTTGGGAAGTTCGCCCCGATCTGTGTGCCGTGGACAACCCCAATCCGCCCAAAAAATATGCATCGCAAATTTATTTGGATACATTGGTTCACGATGCCGAAGTCCTACGAATGCTGATACGTCAATTCGGCTCGCACCGCCTGGCTCTAGGCTCAGACTACCCATTCCCTCTCGGCGAATTGGAGCCCAGTTCGTTGATTAAAAGCATGTCCGATCTGACTCCTGATGAGAAAAATCGTTTGCTGGGAGGAACGGCACAGGAATGGCTGACAGGAATCCCATCCTAATGGCTGAATAGCCGAATACTGCCAACCCTCGAGAAACGACTCAGCCTTTTCCCTACGACCGGCAGATCCAGCAAATACCGAACGCTGGAAACCAGATTGGATTGGCGGTCAAAGAGCCAGTCGATTAAACTAGAGTCAGTTTCCAATTCGAAAACCTTCCCTCACGGAAGGTTGGAATGGCCAGCGGATGCCGCACCAAAAGTTTTGTAATCGCAATCTCCACAGGTTATTCGCAGCTTTTCTCAAAATCAGTTCAGCCCAAGCACAAAAAGATGTCGAAACGTCATAGCCGAAGTAACAATCGCGGAAAGCCCATCGAAAGGAAAAAACGCTCTAAGCTTTTTTGGACGTTTGCCATTACGCTTTCGTTGATCATTTTGGCTGCCGTAATCCTCGAAAAAAATCGCCGCGACCGTTTGCGAATTGAAAACGCGGCGAAACAGACAGGAAACCCCCTGTCTGACACCGTTGCCGCCAATCAAATCACGGATCTCCGCAAACAATACGAAAACGAAATCAGAGGTGGAAACATAATTGCTGAAGGAGATCCAGCGAAACTCAGTCGTTTTCAGAAGCGTTTGGAAATTTGTGGCAAGATTTTGAAGTCGGCGACGGAACCAGCAGATATTGAATTTGCCAAACGGGAGCAACTCCAATCGCACGCCGCGTTTTACCGAATCAATGCCTTGGAATCACTCGGAGTCACCGGCCTGGATTCAGAATTTGAGGACGTGATCAAAACTCGGAAAGCGGACAAAAACAAAAACGTTCAACAACTGGCATTTGTCGTTGGCATGGAGAAAACAATCCTCGATTATCTCACCGCGAGCGAACCCGAGAAGATCGCTCCTCTGGTGGAGCAGGAAATGTCAAACCTCCAAAGTCAGTTCCCCGATCAATTCGATGTTGCGGTGCACACTAGCGATCTGTTACCGTTTTTCAAAATCCAGCCGGACAAGGCCGAACGCATTGAGTTCATTCTTGACTCAATTTTGCAGACTTGGGGCAAATCCACAAATGGCACTATCCAAACCTGGCTAGAAGAAATCCTCGACGCCAAAAAGTTGGTTAGCTTGAAATTCTTTAGCTTGGATTTGCTCTGCCGAAATCCGGCTTTACCTGACAGTTTAGCGGCCGGTGATTTGATCATGGAATCTTCTAAATTGGCGATCGCGCGACAGCTCAGTGCCACCGGTTTAGATGCGATCCTCGACCTAGCGGAGCAATTCGAAATCAATGATTGGTATGACAAAGCCGGAGAGTTGTATAGCATGGTGCAGGAACATTTGAAAATGCGAACGGGACTGGCCGATCACGAACGACTGGTCAGTCGCTGCACCTACGGCCAAGTACGACTCGCCTTGCTGTCCCAACCTCTGAAGTTTTCTGATACCGACATGCTCGGTCAAAAAATATCCGACCAAACGCTCTCGGGCAAAGTCGTCTTGTTCGTTTACATTGATGACAAGGAACATTTGGTCGCTCTGGGCCAGTTTGGCAAGCAACTGGTGCAAATGCATGAATTTGGCTTGGAGACCGTCATTTTGTTTGGCGGTGAAAAAGCCAACCTCAATGTGGGAAAATTGCAAGAAGTTCAAACCACGTT
>JBGSIY010000182.1:0-2896 GCA_041742275.1 Pirellulaceae bacterium
GGCCGTGCAACTCAAACCAACCATCGACACAGCCCGGCACGGAAACGGGGAGTGGGCCTAAAGGCGGGATGGTCTTGCGATCCAGTTTTGCTAATTCATCTTGGAGCTTTTCAAACGTCAACGATTGGGGGGAACGGCCCGAGGCGTTCAACCCATACAGTTTTTGATCCGCTTCAATCCAAACGATAGCAAATAGATCGCCGCCGATACCGTTGCCGGTAGGTTCCATGAGGCCGAGAGCCGCGTTGGCGGCAATCGCGGCATCGATCGCGTTACCACCGCGCTGCATTACATCAAGTGCGATTTGAGTTGCCAGCGGTTGACTCGTGGCGGCCATCGCCTGCTTGGCAATCACTTCCGAACGGGTCGCAAAGGGACGCCCTGTAATGCGGTCTTGGCCCGTTGCCAAATGCAAATCACCAACCATACTCGTCAAAATAACAAACATAATCAGCGGCTGCCCAAGGACTTTGACTAATAGGGTAACGTGATCATTTCGACATTGATTATCGCGTGGACTTGGATTCCCCTGAACCATAACAAATCTCCCGGCAATGTTTTAAGATTGCCACTTTTTTAAGAATGAAGTTGAAAAAGCATCTTAGACTTTCGTCTTAGCAATTTGAACAAGCTCGCACAAAATCGGCGGCGATTCCGCTAACGCGCTGCTGGATCGATGCTAGATTCTTAGAGCCTACCCCAAAACTGATCGGAATCATCAGCCGAAACGCGCTAGCGTCCGGTTCGACCGAATAAACCGAGGGCTAGTGCCCCACGGCTAATAGGTTCTGGGATAGATCCTTAGTCGGTTTAGCCTAATCATCCAATACAAAAGTCACCTTGAGCAACACACGATACTCGATGACTTCGTTGTCTTCGATCACCACATCTTGATCGCCCACCCAGGCACCTTTGATGTTCTTCAATGTTTTGCCTGCTCGTTTGATCCCTGATTTGACTGCGTGTTCAAAACTCTTGGGGGATGACGCTTTAATCTCTACAACTTTCGCAATCGACATGTTTTAATTCCTTTTCGTTTCTGGGCCTTGAAAAGATCAAATGTATTGGATACCAAGGCCCTTGAGGAGTCAACGAGCGGGGAGAGGGGGGAGAGCGGTGAGTGGAAGCGGCAATTGTGAAGGGGGTGATTATGCAGCCTATGGGCCAATTGCCTGTAATTATTAAGAAAATTTTGAAACTCTGGAACTTAATTTTGACGGCCCGCATGGCAAACAACCAGTGGCCTGCATGCCAGACAAACAGGGGATTTTGGAGTTCGTTGCACCGGCACCGAGCAAACGAGGGGCTCTTAGGACACTTTTTGTATCTTCTCAACCACTATCGGCGTTTTGGATGAAATGCGCGAGCGAGTTCAGGTTGAATTTTCGGCAGATTCGGTCTTGGAAGTAAACGTAATCGCATATTCCCAGTAGCTTCGCGGTCTGAACAATCGTTGTGAAAATACCGTAAGCGTCCATCAGCACAGTAACTGACGGAGTAGTGCCTGTATTATCAGCAAGTTTCGCGTCAGTCCCATGGGCAAGCAAAGCCTTGATAGTCGGGCAACTTCCCTTTCGTGCGGCAAAGTGAAGAGCAGTCTTGCCGAGATAATTCTTGGCGTTGACTTCCGCATCGGCCTCAAGCAATTCAAGGCAAAGAAACTGATGCCCTGCGCTGGCTGCAAAGTGTAAGGGCCGCTTGCCGTGCCAGTCCTGGGCGTTTACATCTGCGCCATGGTCAATTAGTAGCCGCGTAAACCCAAAGTTTCCTTTCTGCACGGATCGGTGCAAAAGCGTCCTTTTGTGCGTTCCTAACCGTTGATCGAAATCAGCGCCCAGTGCCAGAATTTCTCGCGCTGTATTCGATGCCCCGCGGCTCTCAGCCACTTCCAGCGGCGAAGCGCCATTCAAGTCACGGGCAGCCAAACTCGCTCCCGCAGCCAATGTCGCTCTGAAGTCCAATACGTTGTCTCTTTTGATTGCGTCAATCAATGCGAAGTCTGGGATCATACTGCCTTACGGCAGTCGAACTAATACATCCCTCTAAGAATTGCAAATGAATAATGATCACCCTGCCCGTTCCGCCCTGCTACGAGGCCGAACATATCCACCGGTATGAAGACCTGTCTTAAATAAACCGTCTGAAACGAGTAAATGACTGCAACGTATTGATATTTCAAGTGACTTCGTCTTAAAGAACACGGAATGCATGTGCAATTAAGCTGATACCGGCTGGCAAATTTGTTGAAGCACGAGCTTTTTGGTTTGACCTCGTTCTTTTTCTTGACCGACGTAATTACTATCATCCGTCGCTCGCGCACTGGTTACGGAAAAGTCCACCGCACGCCCCACACTTTCAGAACTATTGTGTACTACAAATGTCTTGCCTCTGATGGATTTGGAATTACGTGATTTGGGTTAACATAATTGAAACCCAGGAGACATTCCATGACCAAAAATCGAAGAAAATTCACGGCAGAACAAAGGGCCGAGATCGTCAGGCGCCACCTCAAAGACAAGACTCCGATCAGCACGCTCGCCGAAGAGTTGTCGCTGCAACCGACTCAGATCTACCAATGGGTCGCCTTGGCGTTGGAGCAGCTCGACAAGCTGTTTGCCAAGAGTGAAACCGTCCAGTCGCCCAAATCCGCTCAGAAAGTGGCCGACCTGAAAGATTAGAAGATCAAACGCCTCGAGGCCAAACTGGTCGACAAAAACGAAGTCATTGCCGAGTTGATGGAGGAGAACGTCAAAGCAAAAAAAGCCAATGGGGACCTCTGAAAGGCGTCTGGGTCCCCCACGATGTTCGCGACTCGATCATCGATTACTTCAAATCCTGGATGGAACGAAGCGAAATTTCCTGTAAGCAGTTGCTCAATTGGGCTGGCTTGCAACCC
>JBGSIY010000183.1:0-6355 GCA_041742275.1 Pirellulaceae bacterium
GGCACAGAGCCTCGAGATTGGTCAGGTAGCCCAAGTTTAGCGGGGTGTTCATGGTTGTCATGGTTGTTGTCGCTATCTAAATATTGCGGGCCGTCGTCGCCGAGGCCGACTGTAAAATACTAACAAAATCGTCGGGCCTGGCGTTTTGAATTGACAGCTCCCAGTTGAATACTCGTTAGGGGCCCGTGAATTGAAGGGCCCGTGAATTGAAGGGGCAATGAATTGAGATCAAATGATCAGCCACTCATGAAAAGATGGGCTGCGGGTCTTCAGTTATCTCGTTCGGGAACAGGCGTCCGGCGGATTCGCCACCGGCCTTTTGGCGAAATAATGAATCCTGGACGAAACCGTCTAGGGAGTATCCAACGCATCGAAACCGACTTCGATTTCCAAGAGTTCTTCAATCCAAATTCGCAAGTCGTTCTCGTATTCGCTGGCCATATCTCCCTTGATCAATTGGCGTAGGAAAGCCGAGGCGCCATCTTCCATCGTCAAGGCCTCTTCGGCGGATTGAAAGCGATCCACGGGATCCGCGGCCACCAACCCTTGGATGAACCGCATCAAGAGTTCGTTACTGGCAACTTCGGCTGGTAGGATTTCATCCAAGCGATCTGCCAATTGTTGCTTGTTTCGCAGCAACGTATCGTAATCTTTTTCCCCGGCAAACAAAGCGCGTCCCGAGAGGAGTTCCACGGTCACGTAACCGAGACTCGCCAGATCTGCTAGAGGCGAATTGGCCCGCCCCTCGAGAACCTCGATGGCCGCATAAGCAGGTGTGCAGGCGCGACGTGGGGGAGGATTCGCGATTTCAAACGCTGAACCAATATCAATGATTTTGGCGTGACCCGTTCGTTTGATCATGATGTTTGATGGTTTGACATCGGCATGCACAATGCCGTTGCGATGAAGGGCCGCCAGCGCATTTAAGCAACTGTGAATGATTGCAATCGCGACACCTGGTTTAAAGCGGGGTTGATCGGGTCCCGCGGTGACCAGAACGTCATTCATTTTTCGCCATTGTCGTTCGCTAAATCGTTCGTTGATGTACCCGTAATACTTGGGGGTCAATAGTCGACGCAAGTCATAGCCTTCGACCCATTCCATGACCATCATGCGAATGCGGTCACGATCGATAAAGTTATGAACCAACAAGAGGTTATCATGTTGAATCTCGGCAACTTTGCCGGAGACGGTGCCGATCCGCAACATGTCGTCGTCATAGTCTTCCGGAGTGCGATAACGATCCGGAGAAAAGACTTTGAGGGCTACTGGGAGAGTGAATCCGTCCGCCCCCTTCCGTTCGCTCAGAAATACGACGCCTTGGCCCCCAGCTCCCAACATCCGTTTTAACGAAAGATGAGTCGTCCAGCTCATCCGTTTCTCGCCCACGAGCTTGGAGTAGCGATCGTTCATCTCAGCGCAACCTTTGACCAAAAAGTCTCGATCGGACGTTTGGGTCAACTGCAGCTTTTCGCCGGTTGTGGTCGTTTGTAAAAGTTCGTTGGGGGACTCAGCCAACTTGAATACTCGAAAAAAACCTGGAAATTATAATGTCACTGTAAGAACAACGAGGTCCGGATCCCATTGGTTCGAAGTCTTTCGGTGATCAGCGTCGGGCTCCTGCGTAGGCCAGTCCTACGTGGGTCAGTCACCGCGAGTTTTAACGGACGATTTCAATATCATAACCCAAACGCATCATTGCGGACAGATTTATGTAGGCAGATGCGACATTAAAATCCTGTACCGAATCGCCCAGCATCATTAAGCCGGTCCCAGGGGACAGGAATGCACCGGTAATGGGAACTCGCCCCCGGTACGGCTGCTATCATAAGCCGTTTCGCTAAATCCGGTCCAGATCATTCGAATGGAAATTTTCTCCGGGACTCCTCAATCCATGCAGGCGAAACGCGGTGTTCTGGCCGAGGAAACCCTAATTTTTTATCGACCCAGTTCAACAAAAACTCGCCCCGCTTCCAACGCGCGAAGTTGTCGCAGAAAAGGCGGACAGTATCGGGCACCCGAAAGGCTGATTGGGCTCCGACATGTGGTGTAATAATTACGTTCGGCATGCTCCACAACGGGCTGCCGGGGGACAAGGGTTCGTCAAAGGCCACATCCAGGCCAGCGCCACGCAAATGCCCCTTTTGAAGGGAATGTATCATGGCAGACTCGTCCAGCAATTGCCCCCGTCCAACATTCACGAGATAGGCGTTGGGTGGCAACAAGCCTAACTCGCGCGTTCCCAAAACCCGATGTGTCTCCGGCAACAACGGCAGCGTGACAATCAACACTTCTGATTGGACCAAAACCGCAGACTGTTCCTCAGGGGGATACACGGTCACACCGTCGAGGCCCCGGCGATCGGCGAAGAAATCCGTTGCCAAAATGCGGCAATCAAACGGTCGTAAACACGTGGCGATCTGCCGCCCGTTTCCACCCAAACCCAGGATACCAACGGTTTTCCCTTGCAATTCATCAGTCGGTAAACGCTCGTATACCCGCGCGTCTTGGGCCCGGAAAAAGGCCGGCAGTCCGCGTAGTAACCCAAACAATAAAGCCATCGTCTGCTCGGCGACTTGACGCGCGAATAGTCCCGATGCCCCCGAGACCACGATATCTGAAGCGATAACCGCTGGATGCAGGCAATGGTCCAAACCTGCGGCCGTGGATTGAATCCATTGCAATTTTCCGACAGCTACAATGCGTTCCCAATCCAACACGCATTTGGCATGCCCACAAAAAATAGTTGCATCTAAGATATCTTCGGCAACGGAGGTTTGCGATGAAACAACCACCTCATATCCATCGCAGACCTGGCGTAAGGTCTCGACTTGCTGATCCGTGACGGGAAAGCACAACACGATCTTTTTCATACGGCATCCACCACACTGAACAGAACCCCTGGGTCTCGGAGCACGCAAAACCGCGTGGCAAAACAACTGCGAGTCAAAGTCGCGACTGCATCTTATCGCTGTGAAACGGGTTGGCTGGCGAACTCATCATGGATTTGCTGGATTTTTTCGGCGGCCAGAACGGCATCGTCATGAGTCACATGCAGATGGGTCACGGCACGAACATGTCGCCGACTGAAGGGCATCATCCACACGCCTAACTCTTTCGCACGGACGCAGAAATCGGCAGCAGTCACTCCCTCGATATTGACTTGGAAAATGACAATGTTCGTGTCAACCCGCGGGGGATCGAGTTGGAAGTGGTCGCACTGTTCGCGAATGGTTTCAGCCAGAATTTGAGCCGAGGCGTGGTCGTCGGTGAGGCGTTCGATGTTGTGGTCCAGGGCATACAGCGCGGCGGCGGCCAGGATGCCCGATTGACGCATCGCACCGCCAAAAAGTTTGCGAGCTCGGCGCATGGCTACTGCCAACGACTTTGGCCCCGCCAACACGCTTCCGACGGGTGCCCCCAGCCCTTTGCTCAGGCAAATACTCACCGTGTCAAATTCCTGTGCCCAACTTTCGGCACTCACGCCCGTGGCCACAATCGCGTTGAACAACCGGGCTCCGTCTAAATGCGTTGCCAACTGATTATCTCGAGCCCAGCGGCAAACGGATCGGACATTATCGATCGGTAAGATCACTCCGCCACCTCGGTTGTGCGTATTCTCCAGGCAAAGTAAACGAGTGCGAACGGCATGCTCGTTGTCCGGGCGAATCATGTCCTGCAAATCTTCGACACCGATTTGACTGTAATGGCCCCGAATGGTTCGAGGGATGATAGCCGACAGTTGGGCAAATCCACCTTGCTCGTAGTTGTAAATGTGACAGCCTTCTTCGCAGAGCATTTCATCACCGGGCTGGCAATGAATACGGACGGCGATTTGGTTGGTCATGGTCCCCGAGGGCATGAACATAGCGCATTCTTTCCCCAACATCTCAGCCAGCCGATCTTGCAGGCGGGCGGTGGTGGGATCGACGTCAATCACATCATCCCCTACAGCCGCTGCCGCCATCGCGGCTCTCATCCCAGCACAGGGTTGTGTGACAGTGTCGCTGCGTAAATCAATCATTTGTTGTACCGAAATTTAGGAACAAGACATTGGGAACGAATCAATTCCGGCGGACCGGACCCCCGACGAACATTTATTTACAGTTTCGAAAAGGCGTCCAAGGCGCGTTGGATATGTTCGTCATTTAATGCCGCGGATACTTGCAGACGCAGCCGAGCCTCGCCTTTGGGAACCACAGGAAATCCGAAACCAATAATCATGATACCCATTTCAAAGAGTCGCTTGGATTTGCGAATGGCTTCGGCTTCATCGCCGATCATGATCGGGATGATTGCTGTTGGACTATCGGTGCACTCAAAACCTAAATTTTTAAGGCCACTGCGGAATTTACTGACATTGCCGTGCAGTTTGGCGACAATGGCCGGATTCTGATCAATGATTTCAATCGCTTTCTTGGCACTGTAGGCGACGGTGGCAGGCAGGGCGTTGGAGAACAAGCTGGGACGAGCCCGCTGTTCCAAAACCTCAATGGCTTTGGTCGAAGCGCCGATGTATCCTCCTGCGGCGCCCCCCAAGGCCTTGCCCAACGTACCTGTAATCACGTCGATTTTTCCGAAACAATCGAAATGTTCGGGCGTGCCCCGGCCTGTTTTTCCCAAAACGCCGATACCATGCGAGTCGTCCACCACGAGCATCGCGTTGTACCTGTCGGCCAGTGTAACGAGTTCGGGCAGGTGAGCCACATCGCCTTCCATACTAAAGACGCCGTCGGTAACAATCCAGCGACAAGCACAATGTTGCGTGTCTTTGAGTTGCTCTTCCAGCTGATTCAGATCGCTGTGTCGATAAACTTTCTTTGTGACCGATTTGCTCATCAATCGCATGCCGTCAATAATCGAAGCGTGATTGAGTTCGTCGGACAAGATGGCATCTTCGGGACCGACCAAGGTTGGGAACAAAGCTTCGTTGGCGTTCCAGCAGCTGACATAAGTTAACGAATTCTCCGTGCCAATGAACTTGGCAATCACGCGTTCCAGTTCGCGGTGGCAATCAAGCGTTCCGCAAATGAAACGGACCGAAGCGGTTCCTGCTCCGTAGTCTCGCAAACCCTGAATCCCTGCCTCAATGACCTCGGGGTGATCGGCCAGGCCCAAATAGTTGTTCGCGCACAAAACCAACAGCTCTCCATGCCCTTTGATGCGCACCACCGCGCTCATCGGCGACTCAATGTCGTAGAAGGGCTTTAATTGTCCAGAAGTCTGCAAGTTCTCGATAGCTTCACGGCAACGCGCTTCAAATACAGTGTTTGGCATAAAATGTTTTTTGAATTTAATCTTGTTGAAAACTTCGTGTAATTTAACTTGTTTGAGTGAATCCATGGAGGCAGGCTTTTTTGCTGACCCGTTTCGCTCGCTCATGGCACTGATCGGTCATTCGGCACAGGACTCAAACTCACACCGCGTGGAAATAAACCGTGAGTTCTAAATGGCCTCGGCCACGCCGCCTAAAACACCACCAGCCTTGCCTACGAATAATCATAGACTTCCGATGATCATAGCGGGAACGTCGGTGGCATTCGAGCCAGCGTTCTCCCCCCCCAAGTTTTACCTACGCCGCGTATGACGCCTTTCGGCCAACACCCTTCCGACCAATTTAAATCGATTATCGCCAAGTCAGCTAGTTTGTTCAACTCGGCACTTCAAAATTGGACACATGCCGCGAATATAAGATGTTTCGATTAAAATCAAGTTTTTCTAGCGCATAAAAACGGTCAGTTGCCCACACGCAACCATAGGCATCCCCTAGAATCAGTTTGAGTCGAGTTGTCGAAAATGAGCTCGTAACGAATGGTTTTAGAACTTTGAGAAAGAAAGTGATCGATGATAACGATAAAAAAATGGAAAGCCGGCGGCAGGGTGCTGGGGTTGCTGCTGTCGCTGGCGTTCGTTTCCCCAACGAGTGCTCAGACGACAGCTACCGAAAACCGCGATTTGAGTAGACCGCCTGAGACTCAGGAACCGGCGGAAACCGTTGCTCACGAAATCGCCGTCATCGAAGGGATCTTGGCCGATCAAGAAAAAAGTTGGAATTCTCAAGATATCGAAGGGTTTATGGCCGGATATTGGCGTTCGGATAAAATGACCTTTGCTGGCGGCGGTGAGGTGGTGCGAGGCTGGCAAGCGACGCTGGATCGGTACCGCAAAAATTACCCGCCTGAAAAAATGGGAACCTTAGACTTTCGCAATCTGGAAGTTCGTTTGATCGGTGCATCCGCGGCCATGGTCTTGGGCAACTATCACTTGGAGATCCAGGGTGAGACGAAACAGGGGGGCTTCACACTCGTTTTGCAAAAGTTTGACTTCGGGTGGCGGATTATTCATGATCATTCGT